>JAYTPK010000179.1:0-20682 GCA_043747295.1 Polaromonas sp.
CTGCTTCTACCAGTGGCGGCAAGCGCAGCGACAGCTAAAACGCGGTGTAGGGCCGCAGCACGTTGCCTGCATCTTTTAAAGCCGGGAAACCTTCAGCCCCCGTCACGCTGAGCGTAGGTGCCCAAGTGCGATTGAGCAGGCCTTGCACAGGGTCAGTCGTAGTGGGCAACGCGAAGCTGCTTGAGCCGCCGCAGTCGTAATGTGCCCACGGAAAGCGTTTGTGAATCTCGTCGCCCAAGATAGCCGCCGTGGCCTTGGCCTGCACTAGCCGGTCTGCTGGCACCTCGCAATGAAAGCTCGCGGGCAGCAAACGGCCTGTGGCGCTATCTTCTAACCTGTCAAGCACCTGGCGCATGATGCGAAAGCTGGACGGCACCAAGCCGCTGGCATCGCCCGAATGCACGCCTTCGGTCAAAATTTCGACCTTTAGCACACCGCTGGCCATGCCGCGCAGGCTGGTGGTCAGCCACAGCTGGTCGTAGTTGCCCGCGCCTGAGTCAAGGCACACCACTAGTGACACATCGCCTAAGCGGGTTTTTAAGGCATCAACATAAGGCAGTAAATCGTATGAGCCTGATTCTTCACACGTCTCTACCAGCCCCACGATGCGCGGATGCGCAGCGCCTTGGGCTTTGAGGGCCTTGACAGCTGCTATCGACGCGTACACCGCGTAGCCATCGTCTGCGCTACCGCGCCCGTACAGGCGGGCGGCGCCGTCGCTACCGGTTTCTAGCTTAGCGGTCCACGGGCCAAGGTCGTTGCGCCAGCCGGTAAATTCGGGTTGTTTATCCAAGTGGCCATACATCAGCACAGTTTGCTGCGACGCATTGTTGTGCGCTGGGATTTCAAAAAACAACACGGGTGTGCGCGGCGTGCCGTCGGGCTTTTTCAGGCGCAAAATTTCTAGCTTTAAGCCTTCCACTTTTTGCGCTGTGACCCAATCAGCCGCATGCTGCATGACGGTGTCAATGTAGCCGTGCGCGGCCCAGTCAGCGTCAAAGCCGGGCGACTTGGCGGGGATGGCGATGTAGTCGGTAATGCGCTGGGTAATGTCGCTGTCCCATGCGTGGGTAACATGCCGCAGCGCGTCGGCGGTGTGCAAAGCTTGGGGTGGGACACGTGCGTTCATAGTAGCTTTCTGCGAGGCGTTTGCCTCGTGTGACAACTGCATATTAGCGCTTTTTTGATGTTATTGACATGGCGGGAACTCTTCCTTGGCAATGCATGGTGTCCTTGTTTAGCCGTGGCGGGCGGGGCTGCGTTTGTGGTGACCTCAATCAGCGCTGCCATCTATGCGTTTGACTCCCAGCCTCCTACAAGCGCGCTGATGTGGCTTACCCCTGTGACAACCAATCAAGGGCCGCAGGTCCGGTTGGCATAGGGGTAAGCCACATCGGCGCGCGTCCCAAAGCAACGAAGGGCAACGAAATATGCCTACAGTCCAAGTATTTACTACTCAGACAGCTACAAAATTAATAGCGACCGTTCAACGCAACCGCTTGACCAAACTGGATGTATCCCAACGCTTGCCACCCATTTGCTGCACATCCGCATAGAACTGATCCACCAGCGCAGTCACAGGCAGGCGCGCGCCGTTACGTTTGGCTTCATCTAACACTAGCCCTAAGTCTTTACGCATCCAGTCCACCGCAAAACCAAAGTCAAACTGATCCGCCACCATGGTTTTGCCGCGGTTGTCTAGCTGCCAGCTTTGCGCTGCACCTTTGCCAATCACATCTAACACCAAGTTCACGTCCAGGCCAGCTTTTTGGCCAAACGCTACGGCCTCAGACAAACCCTGTACTAAGCCTGCAATGCAAATTTGGTTCACCATTTTGGTCAACTGCCCTGCGCCCGTCTCGCCCATGCGGGTGAAGGCTTTTGAAAACGCCATGCCAGTGGCTTGCACCGCGTCAAACGCTGCAGCGTCGCCACCGCACATCACGGTTAGCATACCGTTTTGAGCCCCTGCTTGGCCACCAGACACTGGGGCGTCTACAAAATGCAGCCCTGCAGCTTTGGCCACTGCGTACAGCTCGCGGGCTACATCGGCTGATGCGGTGGTGTGGTCTACAAAAACAGCGCCAGCTTTCATGCCCGCCAACGCGCCTGCGTTGCCCAGCACCACGCTGCGCAAGTCGTCGTCGTTGCCTACGCAGCAAAACACGATGTCGGCGTCTTTAACAGCTTGTTTAGGGGTTAGGCCGTGCGCGCTGCCTGCGTACTCAGCATTGAAGGCTTGAGATTTTGCAGCCGTGCGGTTGTACACCGTCACTTGGTGGCCAGCGCTGTGCAGATGCCCGGCCATGGGGTAACCCATCACGCCTAGGCCTAAGAAGGCTACTTTTTTAGCGGGGCTTGGGGTGTAGGCTTTGGGATTGATAGAGGGCATGGTGGTGGGTTCAGTTTTTACATAATCTGCAAATGCTCAGTGCCTGCCGCCAAGTCCACTGTTTTAGCGCGCTGCGAATTGAGCTTGATCTGCAAACGCAAGTCGTTCACCGAATCAGCGTTGCGCAATGCATCTTCAAACGTAATGTGGTTATTCTCAAACCCATCAAACAGGGCTTGGTCAAAAGTTTGCATGCCCAAGTTGCGGCTTTTCTTCATAATCTCTTTGATTTCAGACACATCGCCTTTGAAGATCAAATCAGAAATTAGCGGCGTGTTGAGCATAATTTCTACCGCTGCAAAACGGCCCTTACCGTCTTGCTTAGGCACCAAGCGTTGTGACACCATGGCGCGCAGGTTCAGCGACAAGTCCATGAGCAGCTGGGTGCGGCGCTCTTCTGGAAAGAAGTTGATCACGCGGTCTAGCGCTTGGTTAGCGCTGTTGGCGTGTAGCGTGGCCATACACAGGTGGCCGGTTTCGGCAAAAGCTACGGCGTGCTCCATGGTCTCGCGGTCGCGGATCTCACCCATCAAAATCACATCTGGCGCTTGGCGCAGCGTGTTTTTCAGGGCTGCTTCCCAGCTATCGGTATCCAAGCCCACTTCACGCTGCGTTACCACGCAGTTTTTATGTGGGTGCACAAACTCCACCGGGTCTTCAATGGTGATGATGTGGCCAAAAGAATGCTCGTTGCGGTGGTCTACCATGGCAGCCAACGAGGTAGATTTACCCGAGCCGGTGGCACCCACCAAAATGACCAACCCGCGCTTGGTCATGGTCACGTCTTTGAGCACTTGGGGCAGGCCTAGCGTATCAATGGTGGGCAAGGTAAGCGGAATGGTACGCATGACCATGCCCACCTTGCCTTGCTGGATAAATGCATTGACACGAAACCGCCCGATGCCCGGGGGTGCTACTGCAAAGTTGCATTCCTTGGTGCGCTCAAACTCAGCGGCTTGCTTGTCGTTCATGATCGAACGGGCTAGTGCCATGGTGTGCGCACCGGTAAGCGGCTGGGGCGACACCTTGGTCACCTTGCCGTCCACTTTAATGGCAGGAGGGAAATCACCGGTAATGAACAAGTCACTGCCGTTGCGGCTGATCATCAACTTTAAAAGATCGTTGATAAATTTACTAGCTTGGTCGCGCTCCATGAGAGCACCTCCTTTTTAAATAAAGTAAGTCGCCATGGCCGCCATGCTCAGCCGACAAAGTTTTCAGGTATTTTGGCTTTTCCGCGCGCCTCAGCGGGCGAGATCATGTTGCGTTTGACCAGGTCGGTCAGGTTTTGGTCTAGCGTTTGCATTCCAAAACTGTTACCGGTTTGAATGGCTGAATACATCTGCGCCACCTTAGCCTCACGGATCAAGTTACGAATAGCGCTGGTGCCCAGCATGATCTCGTGCGCGGCCACGCGGCCCGTGCCGTCTTTGGTTTTACACAAGGTTTGCGAGATCACGGCTTGCAACGATTCAGACAACATCGCGCGGATCATTTCTTTTTCTTCCGCAGGGAACACGTCGATAATTCGGTCAATGGTTTTAGCGGCACTAGACGTGTGCAAAGTGCCGAACACCAAGTGGCCAGTTTCAGCAGCGGTCATGGCCAAGCGAATCGTCTCCAAGTCGCGCATCTCACCCACCAAAATAGCATCAGGGTCTTCGCGCAGGGCAGATTTCAGCGCTGCGGCAAACGACAAAGTCATGGGGCCAACCTCGCGCTGGTTGATCAGGCATTTTTTAGAATCGTGCACAAATTCAATCGGGTCTTCGACCGTCAAAATATGGCCATATTCGGTTTCGTTCAAGTGGTTAACCATAGCCGCCAAGGTGGTGGACTTGCCCGAACCTGTGGGGCCAGTCACCAGCACCATGCCGCGCGGCTTCATGGCCAGGTCAGCAAAAATCTTGGGGGCGTTTAGCTGCTCTAGCGTCAGAATTTTGGAAGGGATGGTACGAAACACCGCTGCCGCACCACGGTTTTGGTTAAACGCGTTGACCCGAAAGCGCGCCAAGCCGTCGATCTCAAACGAAAAATCCACTTCTAAAAACTCTTCATACTGCTTGCGCTGCCCGTCGTTCATGATGTCATACACCATGGCGTGCACTTGTTTGTGGTCTAGCGCGTCCACGTTGATACGGCGCACGTCACCGTGCACGCGGATCATTGGGGGCAAACCAGCAGACAAGTGCAAGTCTGAAGCTTTATTTTTTACACTGAAGGCTAATAGCTGGGTAATGTCCATAATCGTGACCGTAATAGAAACACTAAAAAACAAGCCGAACAACAAAACTCGACAATAGATACATTATGGGCATGATTTCAGACAATCTTCAACGCTTACGTGGCCAAATTGAGGCGGCTTGCACAGACTGTGGGCGCAATACCAACGAAGTGACCCTGCTGGCCGTCAGTAAAACCTTCGGTGCCGCCGCTGTGCGAGAGGCCCATGCCGCAGGCCAGCGCGAATTTGGTGAGAATTACATTCAAGAAGGCGTGGACAAAATAGCCCAGTTGGTCGATCTACCCCAGCTGGTGTGGCACATGGTTGGCCCGATACAAAGCAACAAAACCCGCCTGGTGGCAGAAAACTTTGCCTGGGTGCACAGCATTGACCGTTACAAAACCGCCCAGCGCTTAAGCGAGCAGCGCCCTGGCCATTTAGCGCCGCTGCAGGTGTGTTTGCAGGTCAATATTGACGGTGGAGCCAACAAGTCTGGCGTACCCCCAGATGAACTAACGGCGCTGGCCCTGCAGGTCAGCCAGCTGCCCCAGATACAACTGCGCGGCATGATGGTGATACCCGAACCCGCTATTAATTTGGAAGCTGCTAAAGCAGTATTTACAAGGACTTATGAGGTTTATAGCTCTCTAAAGTCGATATATCCCAGTGTTGACACCTTGTCCATGGGTATGAGCAGCGACATGGCCACTGCAGTGCAGCACGGCAGCACCATGGTGCGCATTGGTACAGCGGTTTTTGGGCAACGCGGCTGAATTTGAAAAGCTTACCAGCGTGACATTGCGCTGCGTTTTCTTTGCCAGATTTTAGAAATCCAGTCCCACAGACTGTCTTGGCGCGGCTCGGGATGAATGGCACGTATCAGCGCTAAACAAGCCAAGCTGCGCAGCAAAGCCGGGCGCGACAAGCGCAGCTTAACTTCGATCTGCTCTGCCGTGAGCGAGCCAGTATCGAGCAGGCGCAGCACTGCGCTGCAATGGTCACCCAAGACACGCGGACTCATGGTGGTGGCACGGCGGTGTGTGAGCGGCTGCGACAGGTACACGGTGGGTACCATTTTTGAGAGCCAGCTTTCGGGGCAGCGCTTGGCAAATTCCCACAGCGCGGTTTCTAGCGGCACCACGTCAAAGCCCGGTGCAGCAAAACCCGTAGACTGCGGCACGGTTTGCACTGAGGCTTGGTCTAGCTCATTGACAGTGCACTCTTCCAGCAAATGGATTTGCCATTGCTGCGGCACGATAGTGGCAATCAAGCGCGATCTGAATTGCAGCTGCAAACGGTGGGTTTTCCAAAAATCACGCTGCTCCCAGGCAAAACTGCCCAGTGTATACAGCATACGCTGGCTAATTAACTCACTTTCCACTTGGCGCAGGCCCTGCTCTAGCTGACGCAAGGCATCAGGGTACACCAGCTTAGGCATAGCGATCTCTAGCGGGTCGGCAGATGGTGGCGCGGGCACCCCCAGCACACATACGGGGCAGTTTTTGTAATGCCCCAGTTTGTCCAAGTACAGGGTTTGAAATTCGTGAATGCTGCTTTCAAACTGGCTAGAACCCACCGACCCCATCGAATCACCGCTGCGCTTAGGGCTTTGGCCATAACGCACTGCATCAGCATGCGCTAAATACGCATCAGCCATCACGCCCGAAGGCGCTAAACGCCAGCGCACCGTCTCGTGTATGCGCTGTGCCGCTTGCATGATGCGCATTGAATCCGATGCAGTAAAACCTACAGGGCGCAAAAATATCAACGGTGAAAATGAATTATTAAAACTCGACTCAGACACACCAACAACCTAACTTTATTTATCGTTGCCACCAACTTGGTGTTCAACAGCACACAGCACAAGCAAACCCTCGATAGTACTAAGTTTTTTTGCCCTTATCCAAGCCTACTGTCAACAAACACTAGCTGCGTAGAGTAGTACCCGTTGCACCTGCACCAATGCAACACAACTGTGATGTTTAGTGACCTATTGCACAGTCAAAATACCAGTCGCACGACGTGTTTAAAGCACCAGACGAGAAGTCTCTTTCACCTCTTGCATCACCGCATAAGTGCGCGTCTCGCGCACGCCGGGCAGTTGCCACAGGGCGTTGCCTGCAAACTCCCGGTAGGCAGCCATGTCGCGCACCCGGGTTTTAAGTAGATAGTCAAAGCCACCGGCCACCATGTGGCACTCCAGTATCTCGGGGCGGGCCTGGGCTGCGGCGTTGAACTGGTCAAACACCTGGGGCGTGGTGCGCTCCAGCAGCACCTCGACAAACACGGTCAGCCCGCGCTCTAGCTTGGCTGGGTTAAGCCGCGCCTCGTAGCCCACAATAAACCCCTCGCGCTGCAGGCGTTGGGTGCGCGCCAGCACGGCGGTGGGGCTAAGCGCTACCAGCTCGGCCAACTTTAAATTACTGATACGACCGTCGATTTGCAGGGCGTTCAAAATCTTCAGGTCAATTTTGTCTAACTGGCTATTTGTGTCAGATGATGATGTCATCACTACATTTTATGTGGCTATTATTGATTTTGGTAGTGATTTATGCGGTTTTAAATCGTCATATAAAAACAAAGCCACTGGCTCATGCGAGGCAGTGGCTTGGGTGAGGCAAATTGCTAATAACTGAAGCTAATAGCTAGGCCTGGTTTAACCCAGCAGCGATAGCGCAGGGCGAATTAACCGCCTTTGCCGCAACGCTTACCAGCGTTTTTCTTGCTGCGAGTGGCTGCGCCGCGCTCTAGGCTACGCTTTTGGCCACGGCTAACTGGGCGGGTCACGCCGTTAGGCAGTGCTGGGGGTGGGCTGCGTTTACGGTCAGCTTCGGTGCGAATTTTGTTGGCCATAAGGCTCTCCAGTAAAAAATGAATGCAACCCTTAATTAAGCCACAAAAACGACTGAATCGGGCAAAGTAGGCCAAACGACAGGGAATTTATACACAAATAGTTAAGTGGGCGAGAACTGTTGATTGATGAGCCTTTGGAGATCATGCATATGTTGACGGCCTACAGGCCCGGCGCAGTTCGCTATGGTTTCATAGCTAGGCAGGGTCGCTTTTAGTTGCCCAAACGAGCGCAAAGCTTCCAGGTCTTTGAGCACGTCGTATGCTTTTTCGGGTAAGTAGGTCAAGACAAATGTGGCCATCACATCGACCACTTGTTGCGTCAGTTCCGCCATGATGGACTCTAAAGACTGCGCTGGGATGTCGTCCCCCAAGCCAGCTGCAGCAGTCTCTTGCCAAGACGAGTTTTGCAGCGGCGCATTGGCAAACGTATTGGCGTTGTCATGGCTCGACTGTTCACGTTTCATATATCGCACGTTACTGAGAGCGTCTGGCAATTGTGGCGAACGTGACGAACCCCATATTTGATCTGAGTTTTGCTGGCCTGGTGATGCACGCTCCAGTGCTTGTTTGTCTTCAATCAGCCCAGAGGTCTCCAACTGGCCTAACCAGATAGCGATGTCGCCTTGTTGCCTAAACTGCTGAGACAAAAGAGTCGATGCTGTTTTGCCATCCACCGCTAACAATAGGTTTTTTAAATGACCCGGCAGTTTGCTATGGGTGTTAAATGCAGTCACCCGCCCTATCGGGGTACGAACATAAATGCTTGCGATAGTTTGCATGACAGAGCACAGCCATTAAATCTATATAAAAATCTTGCCCACGATGCACAACAGCCATGAGAAAGCCCAAAGCTAGTTTGATTGCATTTAGATACATCTATCTAGTGGAGATAGTTAAATGCGCTAAGTACTTGTACTTAAAACTTGCAGACAGCTTGATTTGGCTAAAGCGATGAGTCATGTTGTAGGCCATGTGACCCGAACCGTAGTGCCGGCAATACTATTGTTCTCAAACGCGAGTGTTGCGCCAATGACCTTAACGCGCGCACTCATAGTACGCAACCCGATGCCCTGCATATAAGCCGTATCAGATGGATCGCCAGGCATGCCAACACCATCATCTTGCACAGTCATACAACCAAACCCTTTAAGCTGCACGATGGACAAAACCACATAGTGCGCCTGACCACTGCGAAACGCGTTGGTCAACGCCTCTTGCGCAATACGGTACAAAGGATTGACCAGGTCAGCGGTGACCCATAACAATTTATCTTGGATTCTTAGATGACAACTAAGCCCTGGTATCTGATCGTAGTCAAGGCACAAGCGCTCTAGCACGCGCCACAGCGCGCCTGGCTCTTTGTCTACCGGCATTAGGCCTCGCGCCAACTTGCGTGTGGTCTGCACAGCAGCCTGCCCCTGCTGCATCAGCAGGTCTATTGCCTCGGTATGAAGACTATTTTGAGTTGGTGTTTTCTGCAGCGCACCTAGCAGCATGACCATGGCGGACAACTGGGAGCCAAGTGCATCGTGCAACTCTTGAGCAATGTAGGTTTGCTGGGCCTCAAGTTCAACAATTAATCGACGCTCAAAATCACTAGATTCAAATGACATGGATGCATCGTATGAAAAAAAACTGACATGACGTCCACGTCATTTTTTGAAACTGTACTACTAAGGTTGTCGCTTTAAAGCGCAAGTTAGTTACTAAGCTAGAGTAGCAGGATTGCAGTATGTAATGGCGAATGTTTTACTTTTGATGTTTAAGTATTTGTACGTTGTTTACCGCGCTAAACTACTTACTAATTGCAGCTGCAAGTCATATAGGCTATGCGTGTGTAGAACAAAAATTTAACTCAAAGTACAAACTGGGTGTTGCGACCGGTGCCTACAAATGTGTAACAAATTCCAGGGTATCCATTGAGTGTCTGAATTGTCTGATGATGCGATGAAGTCTGTTTTTATAGTCGATGACCACGACATTGTTCGCTTCGGCCTGGAAGCCGTATTGAAAGATATGCCTGAGCTCAAGGTACTTGGCTACGCTGATGACTTGCGTTCAGCCGTTAATGCAATCAAGCATTTGCAACCCGACTTGCTAATTACAGACATGTCCCTACCAGACTCGCAGGGACTAGATACTGTGCGCGCTATGGTACTGGCGCAAGGCAGCAGGCCCGTGTTAGTCGTCTCAATGCACGATGAGCTTATATATGCTGAGCAGGTACTTGGATTAGGTGCCCAGGGCTATTTAATGAAAGAAAAAGCCCACGAAATGCTGGCGCAAGCTGCCCAAGTATTGCTGTCGGGTGGCCGCTGGGTCAGCCAGCAAGTTAGCTCGCATTTGCTCAATCGCATGGTCAGCACGCGTACCCGCAGACCCACCTTAGACTTTGCGCGCTCTGCGCCTGGGGCACTGATGTCCTTGCGAGAAGTTGAAGTGCTAGAGAAAATTGGCCGGGGGAAAACCACCAAAGAAATTGCCTACAGCTTAGAGCTTAGCCCGCGCACAGTGGATGTGCACCGCGCTAGTATTAAAAAGAAATTAGGCTTGCGCAGCGGGGCCGAGGTTGTTGCGTTTGCAGTATCAAGGCTTTAGGCTGACTGTCTAAATAAACTTTTAAAAAAGTTTTCGCAAAACTTGCTGGATCTCGTCTAAGTGCACTTGGCCTGGCGACCCTAGCTCGGCCAGCTCTAAAACATACCTAGGCATATAGCTTTTGAGCTGCTCAGGGGTTTTAATTTTCTCAATCTCGCCCAGCAAGCTAAACGCTTTTGCAGGCAAATGCGTCAGCACAAAGGTACACATGACATCCGCGGCTTGCTGGGCCATGCGGTCCCACAAGCTATACACCGGCGGGGGCAGCTCATCCAAAACACTAGGGGCTGTAGAAGACCATTCTGTTTTTGGGGCGCCCAGCTGGGCAGATGCTGGCCTAGCTGCAAATGATGACGTAGCCAGCATGTCTTCCACCTCAGGCTCATCGTCGAAAATAAACGAGCTGCTAGCTTCTAGCAAAGGCATATTGGTGTCTACGAACTGCGGCATGCCTTCACTATTACTGCGCTGGTAGCGCACTTTGGGCAAGGCTGCGTTGCGGTCAGCTATCAGGCTCAGTTGTTGTAGTTGCAGCAATGACTTTTCTACATCGCCCAAAGACGACAACTGCATTACCACTGCCTCAGCGGTCATCTTGCCATCTACCGCGCGCAGCACCGCTTTAGGTAACTCTGGCAGCGGTGAAACTGGGTTGAATGCAGTAGCCCGGCCCAGCGGCGTGCGTAGGTAAATGACAGTGGGGTCAAACATGACAGCAGGAGGTTACTACGGGGCAGGTGCGCGTGATTGCAAAGAGATGTAAGTATATGCACTTAGCCACTAGCCCTCTATGGTGTGAGTACCTAGCAAACAACACTAATAGAGGAATTTAGATGACTCAATAGAGTTTAAAACTATTTTTACGAAAATTTTAGTTAGTTAATTATCGATAAATCCATAAAAATAGTGACATTCTCTATAAAAGATGTGATTTTTTACCATGACCCAACGCCTACCCACAGCCTACCGCCCTGAAGCACTGACCGTCACCCGCCTACTGGGCAGCCTGCAGGGCGCCCTAGACTGGGCCAGCGCAGCCCAGCAAGCTGCGCCCTGGGTGCAGGCCGTGCGCGACAACCCGCCGCCGTTTTGGGCCATGGAAAGCTTGCTCAAGGAATACCCCATTTCTAGCGCCGAGGGCTTGGCGCTGATGCGGCTGGCCGAGGCGCTGCTGCGTGTGCCCGATGCTGAGACCGCCATCGCCCTGACCGCTGACCAGCTGGGCCGTGCCGACTTTGACGGCAGCGGCGACGCGGTGCTGGCGCGCTTGTCGTCAGCCGCCATTGGCATGAGCAAACATTTTTTACCCGCTGATGCTAACCATGAGCCGGGCATGATTGCCAAGCTGGGCGCACGCACGGTGGTAGCCGCCACGCTGCGCGCCGTGGCGCTGCTGGGCAAACAGTTTGTCCTGGGTGAAACGATTGAATCTGCACAGGCCACGGCCCGTAAAAGCCCCACGCTGACATTTAGCTACGACATGCTGGGCGAAGGCGCGCGCACCGAACGTGACGCATTGAAATACCTTGAGAGTTACACTAATGCTATTAAATCAATAGCTACAAAGTCAATAAATACTTGGACTACTAGCCTAAAAGCCTCCCAAAACAGTCAAAAAGAACTTGCCCAGCCCGGCCCCCAGCAGTCTGACGGTATCTCCATCAAACTCAGCGCCCTGCACCCGCGCTACGAGTACACGCAGCATGCGCGGGTGATGGCCGAGCTGGTGCCCCGCGTGTGGGGCCTGTGCGAGCTGGCGGCGCAGGCCAACATCAATTTAACCATTGACGCTGAAGAAGTTGACCGGTTGGAACTATCGCTAGATGTGTTTGAAGCGTTGGTTGAGAAAATTGCCGCGCACTACCCGCAGTGGCAAGGTTTTGGCCTAGCCATGCAGGCCTACCAAACCCGCTCGCTGGATTTGATTGAGCATGTAGCTGCCCTTGCACATAAGCACCGCGTTAAGCTGATGTGCCGCTTGGTGAAAGGCGCGTACTGGGACGCTGAGATCAAACGCGCCCAAGAGATGGGCCTGCCGCACTACCCCGTGTTTACGCATAAGCACCATACTGACGTGAGCTACTTGGCCTGCGCCCGCGCCATGCTGGCCCACAGCGACGTGATTTATGCGCAGTTTGCTACGCACAACGCCGCCACCATCGCGGCCATATTGCAGATGTCAGCACGTGCGGGTACACAATTTGAACTTCAGCGCCTGCACGGCATGGGCGAAGGCGTGTACCGTGAGGTGCTGAAAAACCCGCTGGTGCGTTGCCGCGTGTATGCGCCCGTGGGTGCGCACCGCGACCTACTGGCTTACTTGGTGCGCCGCCTGCTAGAAAACGGCGCTAACTCGTCGTTTGTGCACCAGCTGGCAGATGAGTCGGTAGGTATGGGCGAGCTATTGATCTCGCCACTGCGTTTAGAAAGCACTTCGTCACTGCCCATGCCCATAGATATGTTTGGCACGGCAGCGTCGGGTGCGCGACGCAACAGCACTGGCTTGGACTTGGCTGATGAAGGTATGCGTGCGCCGCTGCTGCAGTCGCTGCACACGGCCAGCGTGCCTGCAGTACCCGAGTTTAATATCAAATCTGTCTCTGAAGCTTATAAAGCCTGCTTAACCAGCTATGCAATGTGGAGCACGCGTAGCGTAGCAGAGCGCGCTGAGATACTTAACCAAGCGGCAGATGCACTAGAGCAGCAGTTACCCAAGTTCTGCGCGCTGCTGGTGAAAGAGGCGTTTAAAACCTGGGGCGATGCTGTATCTGAAGTGCGCGAAGCAATAGACTTTTTGCGTTATTACGCGATAGAGGCGCAGCGCATCATGCAGCCTGTAGCCATGCCCGGCCAGTGCAACGGGGTGACGCCAGGCGGAAATTACGCTGTGACGCCAGGCGGAAATTACGCGGTGACGCAAGGCGTCACGGGCGAAACTAACGAATTGCGCCTCAAAGCGCGCGGCGTATGGGTGTGCATCAGTCCGTGGAATTTTCCACTAGCCATTTTTATGGGCCAAGTGGCCGCAGCGCTGACCACTGGTAACACCGTGCTGGCCAAGCCCGCTGAACAAACGCCGGGCGTAGCGCACGAAGCTATCCAACTGTTGCACGCCGCAGGCATACCCACTGACGCACTGCAGCTGTGCCACGGCCCTGGCGATACTGTGGGTGCCGCCTTGGTAGCCATCGAAGGCATTGCAGGGGTAGTGTTCACAGGTTCCACCCAAGTCGCCAAAATCATCAACCGCGCACTGGCCGCCAAAGACGGCCCCATCACACCGCTGATCGCTGAGACTGGTGGCATCAACGCCATGGTGGTAGACAGCAGCGCCCTGCCCGAGCAAGTGTGCGACGCGGTCGTGCAAAGTGCGTTTCGCAGTGCAGGCCAGCGCTGCTCGGCCCTGCGCCTGCTGTGCGTGCACGAGGCCATAGCAGATAACGTGATCGAGATGATTGCCGGCGCAGCCCAAGAGCTGGTGTGCGGCGACAGCGCGCTGCTAGCCACCGATGTACCGCGCGTGATCGACGCTGAGGCCTTTGCAGGCATATCGCAGCACATAGAACGTCTACAACACCTTCAAAGCCTAAAAAACCAATCAAAACCCTTTGTAGTCCAAGCATTTACTACTCAAGCAGCTATTAATTTAATAGTACCTACCATGTTTGAAGTCACCTCAATATCGGATGTAAAAGCCGAGATCTTCGGCCCCGTGCTGCAGATCGTGCGCTACTCTGGTGAGCCCATGCAAGTCATCGAACAGATCAACGCGCTAGGCTATGGCCTGACCCTAGGCATTCAAACCCGTATCGACAGCCGCGCCACAGCCCTTGCCAATGCAGCCCACATAGGCAATGTGTACATCAACCGCAACACCATCGGCGCGGTAGTGGGCGTGCAGCCGTTTGGCGGCGAAGGCCTGTCGGGCACAGGGCCCAAGGCTGGTGGGCCACATTATTTGCTACGGTTTTGTGCAGAGCAAACCGTCACTGTTAATACTACGGCTGCGGGAGGCAATGCGGCGCTGTTGGCTGGCTAACATGGCTACATTGACATCCACATTTATATTTTCATCAGCATCATCATTTACATCTACATTGTGTTGCCAGACAACATCTTAAATTTACACGCCTTACGCTATCAAGGTAGATAAGCTAGGAACTAAATCCTACGATGCAATCTTTTAACTGCATTTAAGGATTCATCATGCCATCTATCTCACGCCTACCTTTTCGCACGCGGCGTACGCGGCTAGTTGCGCAGCTTGCGCTGTGTGCCTTAGCTACGAACAGCGGTTTAGCAGCAGCCAATGCGTTTGACTTTTTTGATTTTCGGTTTAAAGCGTCTGCACCTAGCAAGTTTGCCGACAACTGCAATGGTGTGCCGCAAACAGGCAATTTATTTAAAAATTCTGAGGTGGAGCCGTACATCGCGGCGAACCCACGCAACCCACTGAATCTGGTGGGCGCGTGGCACCAAGACCGCTGGTCTAACGGTGGCGCACAGGGCATAGGCACGGGGGTGTCGTTTGATGGTGGTGTAACGTGGAAGCAAAGCTATTTGCCCTTCTCGCGCTGCGCAGGCGGCACGGCAGCCAACGGCGGCGACTACAACCGGGCTTCTGACCCGTGGGTGAGTTTTTCGCCCAACGGAGTTGTACATCAAATGGCTCTGGTCGTCAGTGGAGAGGCATTCGAGTCCAATGGCGTCAGCGCAATGCTGGCCACCCGTTCTACCGATGGTGGCCGCACCTGGAGCCCGAATGCCACGTTGATCCGCGATGCAGGCTCGCAATTTTTCAACGACAAAAATGCCATCACTGCCGATCCTACTGACTCGCGCTACGTCTACGCCGTCTGGGATCGCTTGGTAGATGTTGGCGGTGGCCCCACACTGCTGGCCCGCAGCATAGACAACGGTAAAACTTGGGAGCCCACCAAGACCATTTACGATCCAGGCCCAACAACGCAAACCATTGGCAACCAAATTGTGGTGCTGCCCAGCGGCATTGTGGTCAACCTGTTCACCCAGATTGACCAAAACACGGGGGCATCTTTTTATGCCATCATCCGCTCCACCGACAAGGGTCAAACCTGGTCGCAGCCCGTGAAGATTGCAGACGACTTGAGCATAGGTGCCAAAGACCCTGAAAACGGCACCGCTATCCGGGACGGTGCAGGTATTGGCTCTATTGCAGTGGGCAAAAAAGGCCAGCTGTATGTGACATGGGCAGACGCACGCTTTAGTGCAGGCGCGCGCGATGGTATTGCGTTTTCCAGCTCGCAAGACGGAGGATTAAGCTGGTCTGCGCCCGTGCAAATCAACCGTGAGCCTGGCGTGCAAGCCTTCACACCTATCGTGCATGTGCGCCAAGACGGCACCATCGGCATTACCCACTACGACCTGCGCAGCAACACACCTGACCCAGCCAACTTGCCCACCGACTACTGGCTGCTGCGTTCTAAAGACGGCGGCAACACATGGCGCGAAAGCCGCGTAACCGGCCCGTTCGATTTGTCCACCGCGCCGATAGCGCGTGGATTATTTTTAGGTGACTACCAAGGCCTTACCAGCATTGGCCCTATCTTTGTGCCGTTTTTTGTGCAAACCACAGGTGATCTCAACAACCGAAACGACGTGTTCTCTAACCTGGCCATCTCCATTGGTCGCGCTAACAGCAGCAGCGGAGCACTCAAGCGCGGCGAAGAAGCTGAAGACAAAGCGCCCGCGATGGCCGCCAAAGAAACCACTGGCGCACTAGAGATGACCGCCGAGATGCAGCAAAAGCTCAAAGACAAAACAACCTTGATGATGCAGCGGCGTGTTGACCGCTGGGACGCTGTGATACAACGGCGCACGTTGGGCAAATAAGGTTTTAAGCGCAGCGTATCTTAGTAAGATATTTTTCTAGAGCTAGGTATCGCTGCGCTCAAAAATCACCTCCCACAGCGCCTTGGTTTTGACATACTAAATTGTCCCCATACAAGCAGTTGCAAGTAGCGACTGAAATTGTAATGAAGTCACATATTTAGCGTGCTATTTTGCAATTACACACGCATGTATGTACAAGTCACAGGCGTAACAGTTGCGCGTTTTTGCTAGATGCGCCGAAACCTTGGTGCTACTCTGCATTTCCCGCAACATCCCGGTACGGGTTGCGTGCTAAGCATCACAAATGTTTAGCAAAAAAGTACTTTCATACTTACAGGTAGAGGTGACGACGATGTTTTCAACACGACACAAAATAACAGGCCAAACCAAACTTTGGATAAGTTTGTATTTGGTATTTGCTCTCAGCATGGGTCTGGTGGCCTGCGGTGGAGGCGGCAGTGGCGACAGCGCAACTGCACCAGTAGCAGCTGTAGATGCAGGTGCCGAGGCCAACCCCAGCGAAGTAGCCGCTACGGTGGCTGCAGCCGAAGAGGCCAGCATCATGAAAGAGCTGGAAGACGAAGCCGACATGTCCGCCGATGAGAGCCAAAAGGCCTGCAAGGACCGCAACAACAATACCTTTAAAAAGTTACTCTCCTGCGTGACGCTAGACGGCGTGCGTACCCACCAAGCCAAGCTGCGTGATATTGCAACGGCCAACGGCGGCACCCGTGTGTCGGGCACCAAAGGCTTTGATGATTCAGCCGTCTATGCTGAGAAGGTCTTTAAAGACGCAGGCTATAACGTCACGCGACAAGAGTTTGCATTTTTAAGCTTTATCGAACTGCCGGGCACTAGCATCGCGCAAGTGGCACCCACACCTACCGCAGCGATTACAACCAAACTGATTGGCTACTCTGGCAGTGGCAAAGTAACGGCTACTGTCAGTACACCGTCCCAAATCTTGGGCTGCAACGCCGCAGACTTTGCAGGCTTCCCAGCGGGCAATATTGCGCTAATCAAGCGGGGTACTTGTAACTTTATAGTCAAGGCCAACAATGCTGTAGCGGCAGGTGCATCGGCGGTGGTGATTTATAACCGCGAGCCTGGTGAGGTCAGCGGTACTATGGGGCCAGAATTTACGCAAACAGTAGTAGTTACTTCTGTGTTGCAAACTGTGGGCGAACAATTGTCAGCTATCCCTAACCTGGTACTGTCCATCAGCGCCAGCACCGTGCGCGGCACATCGACCACTAGTAACATCATTGCCGAATCAAAAGAGGGTGACCCCAATAACGTGGTGATGGTAGGTGCGCACTTAGACTCGGTCAACGAGGGGCCTGGCATACAGGACAACGGCACTGGCAGTGCAGCAGTGTTAGAGGTGGCCAAGCAGATGGGCAAAGTCAAAACCCGCAACAAAGTGCGCTTTGTATTGTGGGGCGCTGAAGAAACCGGCCTGATAGGCTCAACACGGTATGTAGAAGGCTTGCCCGAAGCCGAGAAAGCCAAAATTGCGCTGTACCTCAACTTTGACATGATTGGCTCGCCCAACCACGTGTTCTTTATATACGATGGTGACAACTCTGACGGTGTAGGCGCAGGCGCAGGCCCGGCAGGTTCTGCTGGGATTGAAAGACTCTTTCAAACTTTCTACAACAAAGTAGGCGTTTCGTTTAAAGGTACCGACTTTGATGGCCGCTCTGACTATGGCCCATTCATCAAAGCTGGCATACCTTCAGGCGGCCTGTTTACCGGCGCAGAAGGCACCAAGACCGTGGCAGAAGCTGAGGTGTGGGGCGGTATCGTAGGCACAGCTTATGACCCTTGCTACCACAAGGCCTGCGATAACTATGGCAATGTGAACTTGTTCGCACTAGACATCAACGCTGACGCAGTAGCTTACGCCACCTTGCAATTTGCCATGACCACCAAATCGGTTAACGGCATCAAAGGCCAGAATGTGAGCGGTCAGCAAAAACGCAGTGGCTACGCCATGTCACCGCCTATGCCCGCATGGAAGTCGCACCATGAGGAGGAGGTAGAGCAATAACTCAGCGCAGTTTGTACAAAGGGGAGCTTCGGCTCCCCTTTTTTTGTTTAACCAAAAAATCAATCGGCTGAAAACCATGCATCCAGGGCTAAACTACCCGTGCCCAATACCAGTGGACGCGATGCACTGTATTGCCTGCAGAAAGTATCTAAACCTGACACATTACCTGTGTGTCCGCCGCTTTTAACCTCGTAGGCGAACAGATCACCTTGGTGGCGTACGACATAGTCCACTTCGCTGGTGCCATCGCGCCAGTAATAAATTAAGGGCTGGGTGCTGTTGTGCTCTAAATGGCGTGCCAGAAGTTCTGCCCCCACAGCGCTTTCAGTGATACGACCCCACAGCTGGGGTGTGGCACGCAACCGCGCGTAGCCAAAGCCCTCTGTGGCTGCTATCGCGCCCATCAATGCGGTGTTAAACACCTGTAGCTTGGGGCTGGATGCCCGTTGGCGCACGGCTTGCCCGGCGTATTTTTGCAGGCCACACACCATGCCCGCGCCCTCCAGCAGGTGCAGGTAATGCGCTAGCGTTGTGGTGTTGCCTGCATCGCTGAGTTGGCCCATCATTTTTTGATAGCTGAGCTCTTGGCCGCTGTAGCGGCAGGCCAAGTCAAACACGCGGCGTAGCAACGCGGGCTTTTGCACAGGACTCATCAACAGCACATCTTTGCTGATAGTGGTTTCAATCAATGCGTCACGCACATACGCGGCCCAGCGCGCCTCGTTGCCGATCAATGAGGCAGCTCCGGGGTAGCCACCGTAATAAATAAACTGGTCTAATGTAAAACCAAATGCTTCGCGCATCTCGTTGTAGCGCCAATGTCCCATCCGCGTCATTTCAAAGCGCCCTGCCATACTCTCAGTCAGGCCGCGAGCCATCAGCAGCGGCGCAGAGCCCAGTATCACGGTGCGCACATCGCGACCAGAGCGCGTGTCCTCGTCCCACAGGCGTTTGACCTCTTCGGTCCAGCTGGGTAGTTTTTGTACTTCGTCTAGCACCAGTACACAAGCGCCCGCTTGGGCCGCCAAAGCGCGCGCCGTCTCCCACTGCGCAGTCAACCAGCTGCTACCCACCAAACCAGGGTTATCTGCGCTAACGCTGTGCTGCGCAATGCCCAAGCCTTGTGGAGATTGCTGCAAAGCTGCCAAAGCCTGTCGCACGAGTGTGGTTTTACCCACTTGGCGTGGCCCAGCCACCACTTGCAAAAATCGCCTGGGTTCCTGCAGGCGTGCTGTAAAAATAGCGAGTGTATTGCGGCGAATTTCAGAGGACATGGTAAATTACTCAATGGATTGATTTATTTTACTCAATCCATTGAGTAATTTTGTAAACCGTTTTTTTTGGGCTTTAAATCGACATTGCCCGCTTTGACTAAGATGCAGCATTAACCTTGGTCACATAGCAGTGACCAAGTTATCTGAGAAATCTTCAAACAAACTCAGCGGCGCACTACGGCATCTCCCGGCTCAAAGTTAGCCGCCTTGATGCCGTTCTTGCTCAAATATTCGCGCATCACATCTGCGTCGACAAATCCAGTGTTCACATAGCCGGGGTGGTTGGTCAGCTTGGGGTAGCCGTCGCCGCCGTTGGCTTGAAAATTGTTCAGCGCCATCCGGTAGGTTTTAGCAGGGTCAATAGCGGCACCTTTGATGGTGGCGGTGTTGACTGCGCCAGCTTCGATGACCAGTTGCACGCCGGAGAAATGGGCAAACGCACCGGAGCCAACGCTCATCTTGGCGGCTGCGTTCAAATACTCCATCAGTTCTTTGCCGCTAAAGTCGATATACGACAGCATATTGCCAAAGGGCTGCACTTTGAGCACGTCTTTGTAGGTCAGCTTGCCTGCGGGCAACGAGTCGCGCACGCCGCCTGCGTTCATGATGCCGACATCGGCTTTGGCGCGCTGTTGCATCACGCTGGCTAAAAATACGCCCAGATTGGTGGGCTTGGCGCGCACCACAGCGCGGTCGCCTTCCAGCTTGCCGTCAGACTCGCCCACCACTTTGTCCAGCTCAGCGCGGCCTTTATCTTGAAACGGCTGCAGCATAGCCAGCGTGGCGGCGTCTTCTTTGATCTCAGCAGTGGCAAACACTTTGCTGTCTTTGCCATCAGCGCCTTTCACGGTCTTTTTCAGGTTGATAGGGATCAGCTCGTATTTGACCAACTTGAGTTGGCCGCCAGCATATTCAAAATCTGCGCGGCCTACATATTTGCCCCACTCGTGGGCTTGCACAATCCAGGTGCCGTTTTGTTGGTCGGGCTTACAGGCTGCGCCGGGCTGGTAGGTATCGTTACGGTTAAGCGAGTCGAGCATGCACACTGGGTTTTGGCTGTGGCCGCCAATAATCATGTCCAGGCCTTTGACCTGGCGCGCCATCTCTACATCGCCCTCAGCGTTCACACCGCGCGCGCCGTTGGTGTAGTGGCCCATGTGGGTGGCAGCGATGACGATGTGGGCTTGCTTTTTCAAGTCGGGTAGCAAGGCGGCGGCCTCGTTGGCGGGTTTGCGAAACTCCACGCCCGCAATGTTGGCGGGGTCGACCATCTTTTGGGTGTCGTCGGTGGTCAGCCCCATGACGGCGATTTTCAGGCCACCACGGTCAAACATTTCATAGGGTTTGAACATGCGTTTGCCGTCTTTGTAAATGTTGGCCGACAGCATGGGAAAGCCCGCCCATTGCATTTGCTTGG
>JAYTPK010000180.1:0-2448 GCA_043747295.1 Polaromonas sp.
GGCTACTCGCTTTATGACTGACTACGGATTGTCAGAATACGACGCGACGCAGTTGACGCAGAGCAAGGCGACAGCAAGCTATTTTGAAGAAGCCGCCAAAGCCAGCGGCCAAGCTAAATTTGCCAGCAACTGGGTAACTGGCGAACTGGCGCGTCGTTTGAACACGCAAGATTTGAGCATTGCAGAATCGCCCGTTTCCAGCGCGGTATTGGCAAAAATGCTGATGCGTATCGCCGACGGCACGATCTCGAACAACGCTGCCAAGCAGGTGTTTGATGCTTTGTGGGTCGGTGACGGTAGCGATGTTGACGCCGTGATCGAGTCCAAAGGTCTCAAACAAATGAGCGACACAGGCGAGTTGGAAACCATCATCGACACCGTTTTAGCCTCCAACGCCAAATCCGTCGAAGAATACAAAGCCGGCAACGCCAAAGCCTTCAACGCCTTGGTCGGTCAAGCCATGAAAGCCACCAAAGGCAAAGGCAACCCGGCACAGGTGAATGAGTTGTTGAAGAAGAAGCTGGGTTAATCCTCTAAGCTCCGTCATTCCCGCGCAGGCGGGAATCCATCGCAGAGCCCCTGTGGATTCCCGCCTGCGCGGGAATGACGACAATAAGGGGTGTTTTATGCCTCTAGCCGGCGTATTTATTGCCTAAAATGCTATGAAAAATATAGTAAACATAGTTTTTCTGTCAGTTTGAATTCATTCCAAACTTAGGTTTCCAAAACCACCTGTATTTTTCTGTATCATCACATTTGTAATAAATTCAGTAATAACTACTTTAAAGGATACAAATGTCATTCATCGGTAAAATTTTCAGCCGCTCAGCCGCTCAGCCGCTCAGCCGCTCAGCCGCTCAGCCGCTCAGCCGCTCTAAGTAGCATTGCCTTTGCGCTGCTGACCGCCTGCAGCAGTAGCAGTCCAGACCCTACGGTCGTCGCGGCAGAATTCAGTGCCCAAGGCATCAAAGGCACAGTCAACGGGCAAAACATCACCTTAGACTTGAGTGGACTAGGCAACTGCACTACCAATGTTGAAAACATGGCAATTGGTGTTCAGGCCAACGGCGCAAGCATCAGCCCAGACCCACGGGTAGCCAGAGACTACAGCCAACCCGTCCAATTCACCATCACCGCGCCCGATGGTACAAAAGTGGTTTACACCGTCACCGTCAAAGGCGCAGCGTGTTTATCGACCCCAACGCCTACGCCAACACCCACCCCAACGCCGACACCAGTTCCTGCTCCTGTGCCAGCGCCGACTCCCACACCCACCGCCTGCACCGCCGCCGCCATCGGCAGCACAGGCTACAGCTTGGTGTTCAAAGGCTGCAGCGCAGCCAATGTGGCCGAGTATTACGACAAAACGGAATGTGTGCGGGACAATGCCACGGGGTTGATCTGGCAGGGGCAGACGTCGGCGGGGACGGGGTTGAGGGCGAATGACCAACACAAAACCAACTACGACAGCACCACTGCGCTGCAAAAATTTGGTGGATTTGTTAGCGGCATAGCCACATACGTAGCCCCTACGCAAACAGAAATAGATGCCAGCACCAATTCTATAGGCTTCAAAAATGCGGTAAACGTTAGTAATCTTTGTGGTTCAAGCGCGTGGCGCTTACCTACTAAGGACGAACTTCTTGGTATTGTCAAAACCACAGAAGCACCGACTATTGACAATGCATGGTTTCCGAATACTTCGCAAAATGGATGGTGGTATTGGACGTCTTCTTCCTTCGCTGGCATCGCCGACGGCGCTTGGACTGTTGGTTTCACCGTCGGAATCGCTAATGGAAGCAGACGTGACCACCCCAGCGGTTTCAGCTACGTCCTTGTCCGCTTGGTACGTTAGTACTTTTCATGCATAGGCAAAAAGAGCGCTGCGGCGCTCTTTCTTGTGGGTGGGTGGATTGCAATAAAAACCACAAACAAATATCAATAGATGATATGATTCACACATGGCAAAAACGGTTGATTCTGGGTTGGCGAATCTTTTAGAGTTGAACGACTCGGTGTTAGACCAAGGCAATGGGTATTGGATCAAAATCGTGGCTTGGCAGGTCGCACCTAGTTTGGATATGCCGCACGGCATTCGCTACAGCTTGACCTTGCATGAGCCTTTGGGGCAGCGCATCATGGGGTATGACAATGCCCACGGCGTGAAGCCGGCTAGCAAGTTCAAATACGCGGGGCAGCGCCTGCCCTATGACCACAAGCACCGCCATGCCACTGATGTAGGTGTGCATTACAGCTACATCGATGCGCATCAATTGTTGAGTGATTTTTTTGCTGAAGCTGACAAGGTGCTGGCGCAGCACAAAACAGCTTGAATAGTCTGAAACAAGGCTAAAAAAGGAGTTTAAATATGAAAGCTATTACCGTCGGCATCATGCCGCAAGACCAGATACGAGCCCGAATTTTGGGCATTGCCAAAGGCGACATCAA
>JAYTPK010000181.1:0-24200 GCA_043747295.1 Polaromonas sp.
TGTCGGCGTAAGATCATGTCAGACTCAAATGGGTAAATTTATTCCAATCCCAATATTAACAACAATTTGTAACAAGTACTCTAATGGTTGACCAAATTATTCAAGCCCTAGAAACACGGCAAGTGCGCGGCGCGTGCCCGCACGACTGCCCGGACACCTGCGCGTTGATTACCGATGTACAGGGCGGTGTGGCCATCAAAGTGCACGGCAACCCTGCGCATGCGCATACGCACGGCACGCTGTGCGCCAAGGTGTCCAAGTACACCGAACGCACCTACCATGCAGAGCGTTTATTGCACCCGCTCAAACGGGTAGGGCCTAAAGGCTTAGGGCAGTTTGAGCAAGTGAGCTGGGACGATGCGTTGAGCGACATCGCTACGCGCCTGCAAAGCATCGCCGCGCGCAACCCACAGGCTATATTGCCCTACAGTTACGCAGGCACCATGGGGCTGGTGCAGGCCGAGGGCATGGCGGCACGCTTTTGGCACAAGCTGGGTGCCTCCTTGCTAGACCGCACGATATGTTCATCGGCAGGTACTGAAGGCTTGGTGCAGACCTTGGGCGGCAAAGTTGGCATGAAGGTAGAGTTTTTTGCGCAAAGCAAACTTATCATCATTTGGGGTAGCAACAGCATCACCAGCAATTTGCATTTTTGGCGCTACGCACAAGAGGCCAAGCGCAACGGTGCAAAACTGATTTGCATTGACCCACGCAAAACCGAAACCGCTGACAAATGCCACGAGCATATTCAGCTGCTGCCCGGCACTGATGCGGCGCTGGCACTGGCCATCATGCACCAGCTGATACAACATGATTGGCTAGACCACGACTACATTGCCCAGCACACGCTGGGCTGGGATCAGCTCAAAACGCGCGCTTTGCAGTGGACGCCAGAGCGTGCAGCCCAAGTGTGCGGCGTGGGCGCAGAGCAAATTACCTTGCTAGCGCGTGACTACGGCATGAGCTTGGTGAACCAAACGCCAGCCGCCATCCGCGTGAACTACGGCATGCAGCGCGTGCGTGGCGGTGGTAATGCTACCCGCGCTATCGCCAGTCTGCCAGCGCTGATTGGCGCGTGGCGGCACCGTGCTGGCGGGCTGCTGTTGTCCAGCTCGGGTATGTTTCCGGTCAATAAAAATGCCTTGCAAAGGCCCGATTTACTGGCTGGTAAATTACTGGTCAATAAAGCACCGCGCACGATCAACATGAGCACGATTGGCAATGACCTATTGCGTGCGACGACTGACGAGTTTGGTCCTAAGGTTGAGGCGGTGGTGGTCTACAACAGCAACCCGGTAGCCGTGGCACCTGATTCATCTAAAGTGGTGCAAGGCTTCGCCCGCGAAGACCTGTTTACCGTGGTGCTTGAGCATTTTCAAACCGACACTGCCGACTACGCCGACTACATCTTGCCCGCCACCACCCAGCTAGAGCACTGGGACGTGCACCTAAGCTACGGCCACACCGATGTAACACTGAATCAGCCCGCCATTGCGCCCGTAGGCCAGGCTAAAACCAACACCCAAATTTTTAGAGAGCTGGCCGCACGCATGGGCTACACCGAAGCGTGTTTTACAGACAGCGACGAGCAGATGTGCCGCGCCGCGTTCGACGGCAAGGTAGATTTTGACCAACTGCTGCGCGACGGCTTTGCACCCCTGCCCGTGCCTGATGCACCGTTTGCGCACGGCGGCTTTCCTACGCCATCGGGCAAGTGCGAATTTTTCAGCGCGCGTTTGGCGGCGCAGGGTGCCGATGGCCTGCCCGACCATGTGCCTAACTATGAGGTGGCCAGCCAATCACCTCAGTACCCGCTGGCCATGATCTCGCCCCCCGCACGCAATTTTTTGAACTCTACCTTTGTCAACGTCAAAACCCTGCGCGATATGGAGGGCGAGCCTTTGCTTGAAATGCACGCTGACGATGCTGCTTTGCGCAGTATTGGCGATGGCCAAACCGTGCGCGTGTTTAACCAGCGCGGCAGCTACCACTGCAAAGCCCGCATCAGCACCCGCGCACGTGCCGGTGTGGTCAACGGCATGGGCATATGGTGGCGCAAGCTAGGCCTGTACGGCACCAATGTGAACGAAGTCACCAGCCAGCACCTGACCGACATGGGCCGTGGCCCGGTGTTTTATGATTGCGCTGTACAAGTCGAGCTGGCTTGATGTAAACCACCACATTGAATGTGAAAAAGGCAATAGTACTCATGGCAGCAGCGGGATCTGTATTAGCAGCGGCGGCAATGTTGGTGACTGCCGTGTGTCTATCTGGCTGCGCTAATTTAGGCTACTACTGGCAAAGCGTCAGTGGCCACTTGGCAGTGGTCAACGCGGCCAAGCCAGTGCAAGACTGGCTCAGTGACGATGCCACGCCCGACACCACCAAGCGCCGCTTAGAGCTATCACAACGCATCCGTGCCTACGCATCTACCGACCTGCTGCTACCTGATAACGCCAGCTACCGCCGCTATGCTGACCTTAAGCGTCGTTCGGTGGTGTACAACGTGGTGGCAGCGCCTGAGTTTTCGCTCACCTTGCACACATGGTGTTTTCCGGTGGTGGGCTGCGTGGGGTATCGCGGTTATTACAACGAAGCCGATGCCAAGCTTGAGGCTGAAGTTAAAAGAGCTGAGGGCCTAGAAGTGGATGTTTACGGCGTGCCCGCCTATTCCACCCTAGGCTACCTCAACTGGGCCGGCGGCGACCCGTTGCTGTCTACGTTTATCAACTACCCTGAGGGTGAGCTGGCACGGTTGATTTTTCATGAGCTGTCGCACCAAGTGCTGTATGTGCAAGACGACACCATGTTCAACGAGTCGTTTGCCACCGCAGTCGAGCGCATTGGCGGGCAACAGTGGCTAGCGCAAAAAGCCTCAGAAGCCGCGCGGGCTGAGTATGCGCAGTTTGACCAGCGGCGTAAAGACTTTAAAGCTTTGACGCTGGCTACACGGAAAAAATTAGCACCTGTCTATGCTGAAGTCCAAGTAAATAGTGCTCAAGCAGCTATGAAAAAAATAGTGATGGATGAGTTTAAACAAAACTACCAATTGCTCAAAACACAGTGGGGCGGCTTTGCAGGGTACGACCCTTGGGTGGCTAAGGCCAACAACGCCAGCTTTGGTGCACTGGCAGCTTATGACGAACTGGTGCCCCAGTTTGAAGCCTTGCATGCCAAGCAAACTGGAAGTGCAACCGAGCGTTGGCAAAAATTCTACGATGCGTGCAAAGCGCTTGCCAAGCTACCTAAAGCAGAGCGCCGCACTGCGCTGGCGGCCCATGCTGCACCATAATCAACCTTGTTATTAGTTATTTATAAACTGGAGAAACCATGGCAGACATTCACCTGACCCGCGAGCACGACCTGGGCTTTGCACAAGCACGCAAAATTGCCTTTAAGTGGGCCGAACAGGTCGAAGAAAAGTTCGATATGGAATGCACGTATGAAGAAGGCAAAACCAAAGACAGCGTCAGCTTTACGCGCAGCGGCGTAGATGGCACATTGGCGGTAACCAAAGACAGCTTTGTGTTGGATGCGAAATTAGGTTTCTTACTAGGCGCGTTCAAAGACAAGATTGAAGGCGAGATTACTAAAAACCTAGATGCACTGCTAAAGAAAAAACCTGCTGCCAAAAAGAAGGTTTAAGAACTTTAAGTTTAGAATCTGCTATTTATTTAATAGCTGTCTGATTAATAAATACTTGGACTACAGGCGTTTTCAGCACCTAAAACACTGAAAACACCCGTTCCTATCGCATCTATGACTTTACCGTAGGGTCAGCACGGCGTTTCAGGCCAAACACACGCTCGTTAAACCGCTCCAGTACTTTCCAAAACTCAAGCTCCTCTAACAAGGGGTTAAGAAAGTTAGTCACCGAGCAATAGTACGAATCTTTTTTGCCGCTATGGTGGCGCGCATGGTGGCGCTGGGTCTGCAGCAGTTTAAATTTTTGCAACCAGGTTACCAAGCGACCATTCTCATGCGGTGCGCTATGAGCCCATTTGTGGATTTGATTAGCATTGGCGCTAATGGCAGCAAACAACCAGACATGCCAAGTGAGCAATGCAAGCCACCAAGCGCCAGCGATGACGACCACGCTGGTCAGTACCAAATCCCACGAGCTAGCCCACCAGCTGCGCGATACAAATGCGCGCGGTGTAACGTGGTGCTCTATGTTGGCCTCGCCAATCCATTTGCCCACAATGGGCGTATCTTTACGGGCATAGGCGTCTTCAGCCCAATGCACCACACCGGACACAAAATCAGCTAGCAACACTGCGCCTGCAGCTTGCAAAATCACACTGGTACTCATACATGCGGTGGACTTAACCACCTTAGCCTTTCAAGAGTTAAACACTGGCACCACACTTCAATCAAGAGGTGGTGAGGTGTATTCTCAAGAAAACTAGCACTTGGTTGCACGCGCATGCAAAGTAGCGTGCAGCGCTACCGTACCGCCTACTGCCTGCTACTAAGCCTGCAAACTGCGCATCAGCGGTCTAGGTTGGCGCAACACTAGCGCCCTAGTATGTGCACCAACCAACCTGCAGCGGCACAGGCTGCAATCACCAGCATGACGTTAGTTTTGAAGCGAAACAATGCCACAGCGGCGGCGCACACAATAAGCAGCGCCTTGCCGTCAAGCTGCGTCCATAGCCCGCTCACATTGACGCCAGCAGGCCAGACCACGTGGGTGATAAACAGCAACGCCAGCGACGCGATCACGCCCACTACTGCAGCGGTGATGGCCTTGAGCGGCGCAGTAAAGCCCAGCTTGCCGTGCGTAGCCTCTACCATCGGCCCACCCGCTAAGATAAACACAAAGCTGGGTAAAAACGTAAACCAGGTGGCCACACATGCGCCTAACGTACCCATGATGATGGCTGCTGGGCCTGGCATGGCACCTGCACCATTGCGCAAAGTTTCCTGGGCTTGGCCTACGTAGCCGATAAAAGCCACGATCATGATCAACGGGCCGGGCGTGGTCTCGCCCAGCGCCAGGCCGTCCATCATCTGCTTGGCAGTTAGCCAGCCATACTGTTCTACCGCCGCTTGGTTGACATACGGCAGCACCGCATACGCACCTCCAAAGGTGACGAGTGCTGCTTTGCTAAAAAACCAGCCCATTTGCGTGAGCGAGTTTTGCCAGCCCAGCGCCCAGATCAAGGCCAGCATGGGCACAGCCCACAGCACCCAGCCCACTGCAAAAATACTGGCCAAGCGCATGCGGCTAAAGCGTGCATGCGCCGGGGTAGGCGTATCGTCGTCAATCACAGCGGGCAATGCAGCAATTTGGCCCGCCGCCGTGTGACCGGCTGCACTAAATTGCGCAGGCGCAGCGCGAGCACCTAGCCAGCCCACCAGCGCCGCCGCTGCCACCACCCACGGAAAGCCAATTTTAAAAAACTCCACCGCAACAAAGCTAAACACAGCCACCGCCCACAAAATGGGCGACTGCGCAGGGCTTTTGAGAGTTTTGCTCCCCACACGCCACAGGGCATGCACCACCAACGCCGCCACTGCGCACTGCACCCCGTAAAACAGTGCAGCTACCCACGGAATATTGCCCAAACTGATGTACAGCGCGGACAGTGCAATCAAAATAAAAAGTGAAGGCAGCACAAACAGCAGCCCGGCCACAATGCCGCCGCGCGTGCCATGCATCAACCAACCAATGTAAGTAGCTAGTTGTTGGGCTTCGGGGCCAGGCAGCAGCATGCAGTAATTGAGGGCATGGTTAAAGCGCCCTTGGCTGATCCAGCGCCGCTCGTCGACCAGCTCACGCTGCATGATGGCGATTTGCCCAGCAGGGCCACCAAAACTGATGAGGCCTAGCTTGAGCCAGAATTTCAGGGCGTGCGTAAAACTAACAGCTGATGGCGCAGCAGCTGGGCTCAGGGGGGTGCTCTTGAATGCAGTGTTAGCCATTAAGAGCCTGCCTTATCTTCAAGCTGCCTGCGTGCAGAGGCTAGGCGGCGCAAAGCGGCGTCGTTTAAAGTGGGCTGCTTCCAGCGATGCACCTCAGCACGGCCTTGCACCTTGTCTTGGCACCAGGCGTACAGCGCGTCATACACGGGCATGGCTGCAGCCAACATGGCGTGGTCGTTGTCTTTATGTATTTGGGACAATCCTAGCGAGATGGCTAGCAGCCCCGCAGACTCGCCTGCCAGGCCGCAGTCTGTGTCAGCACCGCGCACGATGCGGGCTAAAACATCAAAGGCGGGGTCTTGTAATTGAAATCCTTGCAACAGAGCATCAAACGTGCATTGATCAGCGTTGTGCGATACCGGTGCGCCGGGAATATCAAACGCAATGGCATTGAGGCGCTTAGCTTCGCTCAGTACTTGCTCTGTGGGTACGTAGAAAAACTCAGCACGCGGATCGATAAAACGGTGAATCAACCACGGGCAGGCAATGCGGTCGATCTTGGGCCGCGCGCGGGTGACCCAGCGCGATGCGGCTTCGCCGGTCACGCCCCAGTCTGCGCGTTTGACGATGGTGGGCACGCCTTGGCTGCGCCATAGCGATAGGTTGTCTGCGCTATCCACACCGTCCTCGCCACCTTCTATGCCACCGGCCAGCGCGCGGGCTTGCCAGCCTGCAGCGTTCAGCTGGGCGGTAGCATCAGCGCTCACGTTGTGGCCGTACACGCAGTACACCACCACGTTGCGCGCTGGGTGTTGGCGTGCAAATGCTTCAACGGCTTCGGGCGTGCAGCGCACCCCGCCAGCCACGATGCGTGGGCTGCTGGCAAATTTTGGCTCGCGGCGCACGTCCAAAACTAGCGGTGCGTTGGCGCGGCCCAATGCATCACGCAAGGCGGCAGGGGTGATAGAAAAATGGGGATCAATAGCGGTGTCCATGGTCAAGTCCATTCAAAGTAGCAGCGCTTGGACGGGACACCGTCTATCTAAAAAGATTCGGGAGGCTGAAGTCCCGATGGGTAAATGATAACGTCTTTTTAAACCGAGCGGCAATAAAAATTACGCTGCTCGCTCAAAAGCAAACACCGCCGTGCTGGCGCGCAGGTTAGGCTGCCAGCGCACTGCTTGACCGTTTTGCATGCCAAACGCGTCGGTGATGCGCAATTTGTTTTTGCCAGCCAGTTGCTCAAAATCTGCAAACGTAGCGACGCGTATATTGGGGGTGTCGTACCACTGGTAGGGCAGCGTTTTGGTGACTGGCATTTGGCCCATCAGCACTTGCAGGCGGTTAGGCCAGTGCGCAAAATTAGGAAAAGCCACTATGCCCTGCTTACCCACACGCACAGTCTCGCGCAGCATCACCTGGGCATTGCGCAGGTGCTGCAAGGTGTCGATCTGCAGTACCACATCAAAGCTTTGGTCTTGGAACATGGCCAAGCCTTGGTCAAGGTTCAGCTGCACCACGTTGACACCGCGTGCAACGCAGGCGTGCACATTAGCGTCGTCAATCTCTACGCCATAGCCTGTGCAGCCGCGTGTGGCTTGCAGGTGAGCCATCAGCGCGCCGTCACCGCAGCCCAGGTCAAGCACACGGGCACCTTGCGGCACCATCTGGGCAATAGTTTGGTGTAGGGCCAAGTCGCTCATTTGCTCATTGCCCCTGCGCTTGCCACTTCGTGTGCTGCGCTGCCCCCCAGGGGGGCTTTCGTATCTGGGGGCGGCCCGGCGATGCTCAGCTCCTTGCCCACATTCGCAAAATGCGAGCGCACTATATTCATATACCGGGCATCGTCGAGTAAAAAAGCATCGTGCCCATGGGGCGCGTCAATCTCGGCATAGCTCACCGTGTGTTTGTTGTCCAGCAGTGCTTTTACAATTTCACGGCTGCGTGAGGGAGAAAAGCGCCAATCGGTGGTGAAGCTGACGACTAAAAATTTTGCTACTGCAGCCGCTAGCGCTTTGGTTAAATCGCCAGCGTACGGCTTAGCTGGGTCAAAATAGTCTAAGGCACGGGTTATGAGTAAATACGTGTTGGCATCAAAGTACTCGGCAAACTTATCGCCCTGGTAACGCAAGTAGCTTTCGATTTGAAATTCCACATCTTGGGTGGTGTACTTGTAACTCGGTGACGTTGAGCCGAGCGCCGCCGGGCCGCCCCTAGGTGCGATAGCCCCCTCGGGGGGCAGCGCACCATGCCCAGCAGAAAGCGTGGGGGCTTTTAACTGGCGTCCAAATTTTTCATTCATTACATCGTCGCTCAAATACGTGATGTGCCCCACCATGCGTGCAATGCGCAGGCCGCGTTTAGGAATCGTGTTGTGCTGGTAAAAATTGCCGCCATGAAAATCTGGGTCGGTGGCTATGGCGCGGCGCGCCACTTCGTTAAATGCAATGTTCTGGGCTGTCAGGTTGGGGGCAGTGGCTATGGCTACGCAATGCTTGATGCGGCTGGGGTGACGCAAAGTCCAGCTTAATGCCTGCATGCCGCCCAAGCTACCGCCCATCACAGCGGCCAAGGTTTGAATACCTAGGGCATCTAGCAACCGTGCTTGCGCGTCCACCCAGTCCTCTACTGTCACTACTGGGAAATTTGCGCCATACACCACGCCGGTATCCGGGTTGATATGCATGGGGCCAGTAGAGCCAAAACATGATCCTAGGTTATTCACACTGATGACAAAAAACTGATCAGTGTCCAGCGGTTTGCCGGGGCCAATCATGTTGTCCCACCAGCCCTCAGAATTTGGCTGGTCTGCATAACTGCCGGCCACATGGTGTGACGCATTCAGGGCATGGCACACCAGCACGGCATTGGTTTTAGCCGCGTTCAAAGTGCCGTAAGTCTCGTAGGCCACGGTGTACGCGCGAATCGACGCACCGCTTTGCAAAGGCAAAGGCGCATCAAACTGCATGAACTGTGGCGTAGCAATAAACGGCATGGCTGAAAAAGACAATAAAAAACCCGAGGTCGCTAAAACGAAACTCGGGTGTTTTTATGGACACAGTGGTCAGGTTTTAGCGGTATTTATAACGCGCCCGCAAGCTGGTGCAAATCGGCGCACTTAACAGTATAGCGTGAGTTATTGCTTAGCTCAAATTGGGTGCCAGCACGCGCGCCATGTGCGCCTCGGTCTCGCCGCGCCGCGCGGCCATGTCTTGCAACTGGTCTTCGCCGATTTTGCCCACGTTAAAGTAGGTGGCATCGGGGTGGCTAAGGTAAAAACCGCTCACACTGGCAGCCGGTGTCATGGCCATCGATTCGGTAATGCCCATGCCGATATCGTCGCACTGCAGCAACTTGAACATGTCGGCTTTGCAGCTATGGTCAGGGCAGGCTGGGTAGCCGGGCGCGGGGCGAATGCCTTGGTATTTTTCGGCAATCATGTCTTCGTTAGACAAGCCCTCGTTGGCAGCGTAGCCCCACAGGTCTTGCCGTACCCGCGCGTGCAAGGCTTCGGCAAAGGCTTCGGCCAAGCGGTCGGCCAAGGCTTTGAGCATGATGGCGCTGTAGTCATCCAAGTCGTCGGTAAAGTATTTTTCTTTCTTCTCCACACCAATACCCGCTGTCACAGCGAATAACCCAATGTAATCTGCTTTTTGGGAGCTATTTATGCCAGTAGTCCACGTATTTACTGCTTTAGTAGCTATTAAATTTGTAGCGTTACTATTGACTTTAGGCGCTATAAAGTCTGCCAAGCAGCGGTTGGGGCGCATCACGCCCTCAATCATTTGCTTCTCGGTTTGTTGGCGCATGCCATACCACGTCATGGCCACCGTGCTGCGTGTTTCATCGGTGTAAATTTCGATGTCGTCGTTGTTTACTGTATTGGCAGGGTAGAAAGCTAGCACGCCATTGGCCGTTAGCCAGCGGCCCTCGATCAGCCGCTGCAGCATGCGTTTGCCATCAGCAAAAACACGCACCGCCTCGGTGCCCACTACGTCGTCTTTCAAAATGGCCGGGAAAGGCCCTGCTAAATCCCATGTTTGAAAAAACGGGCCCCAGTCAATGTACTTGGCCAGCTCGGTCAAGTCAAAGTTTTTAAACACGCGGCGGCCAATAAATTTGGGCACGGGTGGCAGGTAGTTTGCCCAATCCACAGGGGTTTTGTTAGCGCGGGCCTTGGCCAGCGACCACATTGGCACTTGCTTTTTATTGGCATGTTGCTCGCGCACTTTAGCGTAGTCGGCATTGACCTCATCAATGTACTTGGTGGCATGGTCAGACAGCAGGCCTTGCGCTACGCTCACGCTGCGCGATGCGTCGGGTACATACACTACGGGGCCTTCATAGTGCGGCGCTATTTTGACAGCGGTGTGCACACGGCTGGTGGTGGCGCCACCAATGAGCAGCGGGATTTTGCGAATGCGGAAATGGTCGTCTTTTTGCATCTCGGCGGCCACGTACTGCATTTCTTCTAGGCTCGGCGTGATCAAACCCGATAGGCCAATAATGTCGGCGCCCTCCACCTTGGCGCGTGCCAAAATCTCGTGGCAAGGCACCATCACGCCCATGTTGACGACTTCAAAGTTATTGCATTGCAAGACGACGGTAACAATGTTTTTGCCAATGTCGTGCACATCACCTTTGACGGTGGCAATCACAATTTTGCCTTTGGCTTTCACGTCCATGCCAGCAGCGGCTTGCTGCTTTTTTTCTTCTTCAATGTAGGGCACCAGATGGGCTACGGCGCTCTTCATCACACGGGCGGATTTGACCACTTGCGGTAAAAACATTTTTCCTTGGCCAAACAAATCACCCACGATGTTCATGCCGTCCATCAACGGGCCTTCGATCACATGCAGTGGGCGGCCGCCTTTGGCCAAGATGATTTGGTACACCTCTTCAGTGTCTTGGACAATAAAGTCGGTGATGCCACGTACCAGCGCATGCGACAAACGCTCGTTGACGGGCAGCGCGCGCCACTCATTCTTTTTGCTGTCGTCTTTGGCAGCGCCCTTGGCACCTTCGGCCACTTCAATCAAGCGCTCGCCTGCATCGGGGCGGCGGTTAAGCACGACATCTTCTACGCGCTCGCGCAGCGTGGGTTCTAGCTCACTGTACACGCCCATCATGCCCGCGTTGACGATGCCCATGTCCATGCCGGCTTGGATGGCGTGGTACAAAAACACGGTGTGAATGGCCTCGCGCACAGGGTCGTTACCGCGAAAGCTAAAACTCACATTGCTCACGCCGCCTGATACTTTGGCACCGGGTAAATTGTCTTTAATCCAGCGCGTAGCATTGATAAAGTCCACCGCGTAGTTGTTATGTTCTTCAATGCCAGTAGCAATGGCAAAAATGTTGGGGTCAAAAATAATGTCTTCGGGCGGAAAACCAATCTCGTCGACCAACACGTCGTAGGCGCGCTGGCAAATTTCAACTTTGCGCTCATACGTATCGGCCTGGCCTTTTTCGTCAAACGCCATCACCACCGCCGCCGCACCGTAGCGGCGCAGCAACTTGGCTTGGTGCTTAAAAGGCTCCAAGCCTTCTTTCATGCTGATGGAGTTGACAATGCCCTTGCCTTGCACGCAGCGCAGGCCCGCTTCGATCACGTCCCACTTAGAGCTGTCGATCATGATGGGCACGCGGCTGATGTCGGGCTCAGACGCGATCAGGTTTAAAAACCGCACCATCGCGGCCTTGCTGTCCAGCATGGCCTCGTCCATGTTGATGTCGATGATTTGCGCGCCGTTTTCTACCTGCTGGCGGGCAACAGCCAAGGCGGCTTCGTATTCGCCGTTCAAAATCATGCGTGCAAAGGCTTTAGAGCCAGTGACGTTGGTGCGCTCGCCGATGTTGACAAACAACGTGCTGCCGCCAATGGCTACGGGCTCTAGGCCCGACAGCTTCATGGGTGGAACTTGCAAGTCTTGAACGGGATCTTGAACTTGGGCTTGGACGGGGGTATTCATGGCTCACCTGTGTAGAAATTAGAATTACTAACGGGTGAGCGTCGTTGCTGCATAACCTCCAAGCCTGGCAAAAGTTGCGCCAAAATGCCTGAAAAATGCAAATAATCAGGGTTTTGGTACAAAAAGCTGTTGCTGCAACGCTCCTTGAAGTATGCTCATTTTAAAGCAACCTGCTGTAATGTTGTAGAAACCCTCATGCTAGATAAGATTTTTAACAAAAAACTGGACCCCCAGCAACAATCTGAGAAACGCATGCGTGCGCTGAAAGGCTCGGACAGCGCCAACTTGGCCGCCACCTTGTTGACAGCCCCCACAGCATTGATGCAACTGAGCGCCGAGGAAGCCAAAGTGGTGGTCAGCTACATGCAGCCTAAGAAAATTGCCGAGGGCACCGCTTTTATCAAAGAAGGCGATGCGCGCGACACCGGCTACATGATGCTGGTGCTAGACGGCGAGGTAACGGTAGAGAATATTGTGGTCAGCCGCACCTCAGCGGTGACGGTCAACGTGCTGGGCCCTGGCAGTTTGATTGGCGAGATGGGCCTGGTAGACGGCGAGCCACGCTCAGCCACCTGCACAGCCACCAGCAATGTGCACTGCGCTATTTTGAGCCGCGAAGCGCTAGAAAAACTGATGAACGATGAGCCGCACATTGGCGGCAAACTGATGATGGCCGTGAGCCTGCGCATCGCCCAGCGCCTGCGTGAGACAGCTGACAAACTTAAACTGTACGCTCAGTTAACACAGGCTATGCAGCAGGAGATTGATAAGTTGATGCCAACCTAGTTTTTTCGATGAAAAGTGCCTTTAGTCCAAGGTGATCTTGGCTGCCTTGATGGCTTTGCCCCAAAACTCAGTCTCGCTGGCTAGCAGCTTGCCCATGGCTTCGGGGTCTAAGTAGCGCACTTCAATGCCAGCAGCATCCGCACGGGTTTTGGTCTCGGGCGCTTCCATGGCGCGTTTGACATCGGCGGCTAGCTTGGCTATCACTGGGGCGGGCGTGCCTGTGGGGGCAAACAAACCTACCCACGCTTCAAGTTGAAATTTAGGCATGCCAGCCTCTGCGGTGGTGGGCACATCGGGCAGGCCGGGGTGGCGCTTGTCACCGGTTACGGCAAACGCTTTGAGCTTGCCAGCTTTGACGTGTTGCATGACCGAAGGCGGCGTGGTGATAAACACCTGCACTTGGCCCGACAGCACATCGGCAATCGCTGGGCCTGAGCCACGGTATGGGATGTGTGTCATAAAGCCTCCAATCTGCTGCTTAAACATCTCGGTGCCAATGTGTGACAGCGAGCCGTTGCCTTGGCTGGCGTAGTTCAGCTTAGCGGGGTTGGCTTTCACGTAGCTAGAAAACTCTTTGAGGTTATTGGCGGGGACGCTGGGGTGCGCCGCCACCACGTTGGTGGCCACGGTCAGCAAAGCCACTGGCGTGAAGTCTTTAGCTGCCCAAGGCAGATTGGTCATTAGCACCGGGTTGCCTACGTGGTAGGCCGAATAAGAGATCAGCAAGGTGTGGCCGTCGGCTTTGGCCTTAGCTACTGTGCCATAGGCTACGTTACCGCTGCCGCCGCCTTTGTTGTCAATCACCACGGGCTGGCCCATGATGCGGGTGAGTGGCTCGTTCAGTAAGCGCGCAGATGTGTCCACCAAGCCGCCCGGTGGGTTAGGCACGATCAAGTTGATGGGTTTGCTGGGGAAGATGTCTTGCGCGAAGGCTGCAGAACATGCAGATATCAAGCAGATAGACAGTGGCAGTGACATCGCTAGGATAGCGCGGCGAGAGTGTGGGTGCATAGTGAATTCTCAAGTGGACTAAATGCTCGCTGCCTACACAGAGTCAGCAACCAAAAAAACAGCCCGAGTGTAAGTGCGCTGTAACCGCTAGGCTGTCAACTGCGCGATAGCTGTTTTATGCCTATTTATTGCCAAAATATGCTTGTAGTCCAAGTATTTATTACATATGTAGCTATTAAAAAAATAGCGGATAGATGCCTCTTGGCATCTATCCGCTAGCTTAGATCGAGCAGTATTTATGCTTTACAGCTTAGGCAAAATCACTTTGTCGATCACGTGGATGACGCCATTGCTTGTTAGCACGTCCGTCTTGACGATAGCGCTCTTGCGGCCTGCTTGGTCGGTGATTTTAAAATCTGCGTCTACCGTTAAGGTGTCGCCGTTGACTGTTTTCACCGCTGCGCCTACAGGCACATCTGCTTTCAGAACCAGGCCTGGCACTACGTGGTAGGTCAATACTTTGACCAGCAGTGGCTTGTTGGCAAGCAGGGCTTCAGGCGTAGTATGTAGCTCTGCAATCAAGCTGGCAAAGGCTGCGTCGGTAGGTGCAAACACGGTGAACGGGCCGGGGCCAGACAAGGTTTGGGTGAGGCCCGCAGCGACCACGGCTTTTACCAAAATGCTAAATTCTGGTGTCGACGCTATAGCGGTTTCAACAATGTTTTTATTTGCCGGCAAGATCACTTTGTTGATCAAATGCACCACACCATTTTTGGCTTTGATGTCGGTAGCAATGATCTCTGATGTGCGGTTACGGCCATCGGTGATGATGACTTTGCCGCCTACTGAGTCAATCTTGAAGATGTCGTGGCCTGCTAGCACAGGGTCAATCGGTTTGCCCAGCGGGATAGCCGCTTTTAGCACCACGGCATCCAGTACATGGTATTGCAGCACAGCGCGCACTAAGGCTTTGTTGGCAGGCACCAGCAAGTCTTTAGCGGTTTTGCCAGCGCCCAGCAGATCTGCAGCTAATGCGTCAAACGCATCATTGGTCGGTGCAAACACTGTGAAGGTGCCGCGCTTGCTTAGTTGTTTGACCAAGTCATTGTTGTTGCTGGCAAAACCCAGTGCATCAACCAAGCTGGTCAGCTGAGGGGTTTTTTTCGCTACGTCTACGATAGATTTACCCAGCATTGGCTTGGGCGGCATCATGACGCAGTCGGTGATGTGCAACACGCCATTGCCCGTCAAAATATCAGCCAAGCGGATGGTGGCAACGCGGCCTTGGCCGTCGGTGATGGTGATAATGCCGTTAGCAATGGTAATAGTGATGCTAAAGCTGCTAGCCGTAGTGGTGCTAGTGACCGTGCTGGTGCTGGTACTAGAAGTGGTAGAAGAAGTTGATGTTGAGCTAGAGCTGGAACTAGAGCTAGAACTTACGCTGGCACTCGCACTGCCACCGTCTGAGCTTAAATTGACTGACACGCTAGACCCGTTGGTCATGCCAGACTGCAGCATGCGCCCGACCATCATGTTGGTCTTTAGAATATCGCGCATATCGTCTTTGTATTCAGGCGTCAACAGATCAGCAGCCTTGCTGCCAGGGCCAATGATCTCTTGGGCCAGCTTATCGAAGGCTGCATTGTTGGGGGCAAACAAAGTTTTGTCGCCTGCTGCTGCCATCAGTGGCATCAGCTTGTCGTCGCTGCCCTCATCGACATACAAAATAGCCTTTTTCAACGCAGACAAGTCTGCTTGTTCAGTCACCGCTTGCGCGATGCTGGTGGGTGCCTGTGTGGGTGTCGTGCCCGCAGTGGCAGGGGCTGCACTGTCGCCAGAGCCACCTCCGCCGCAAGCTGCCAGGAGTGAGGCAGTACTGAGTGCTGCCATCCAATTGAGAAAAATTCGCCGCATAGTAAGCTCCAGTTGTGATTGCAATGGGCTGTCAATTTCGCGGAGATGCAAGCCCTGCAAACGGTTAATAAAACTGTCCGCGAGCCGCACTATAAACACTAAAGTTTAATTAAATACTAATTGGTAATTTAAAAGCCTAACAAGTTACTTATTGATTCAACTCGTCTTGGAACTGTCATCGAACGGGATTGTGGCAAAACTATTCGCATAAACCCATGCCGTTCGCCCTGAGCTTGTAAAAGCCCCAGCGAACCCTCCGACAAGCTCAATGCGAGCGGAGTAATGCGAACAGGATTGGGTCCCGTGGTCCCAGATATCGGCACTTGGGGCTGTGGGGCCGCTAATCAGGTCGTTTAAATAGCGCTCGCGCAGTGTCCACTTGAGCAGCATGGGCGCAGCCGTCTAAGTGGTCGTTAACCACACCCATCGACTGCATAAATGCGTACATAGTGGTGGGTCCGACAAAGTTAAAGCCTAGCTTTTTGAGCGCCTTGCTCAGCGCCAAAGATTCGTCGGTCTGCGTGAGCGTGCTGGCCACTGCGGGGGTGATTTTTTTAGGCCGTGCGGCGGCAGCTGGCTCGTGCGCCCACACCAAGCGCGCCAATGCGCCAGTGCCTTGGGTGTTGATCAACTCGCTGGCGCGTTGCGCATTGTGAATGGCCGACACAATTTTGCCGCGATGGCGAATAATGCCTGGGTCTAGCACCAAGCGTTCAGTGTCTTTGTCGGTAAAGCGCGCTAGTTTTTCTATGTCAAAACCCGCCAACACTTTGCGAAAATGCTCGCGCTTGCGCAGGATGGTGATCCAGCTTAAACCCGACTGAAAGCCTTCTAAAATAATTTTTTCAAACAGCTTGCGGTCATCGCCCACGGGCATGCCCCACTCGTGGTCGTGGTAGTGGATGTAATCCGTAAAAGCATCGCCTTGGCCGCACCACGAGCAGCGGTGTTGGGCATCGGGATGGTGGATAAGAGCTAGGGGCATGTTGTGGCTTAAGGTGCTTGTGTGGAAAGTATCTTAGCGAATTTTTCTGCCCCCTTTTGCTGTGCTGTGCTGTTACTGCGCTTTGCTGTGCTCGCCCTGGCGCTTGGTGTGGACAGCTGCGCGGCTGTCCCCCGGCCTTCGGCCTCCTCCTTGATGCCGCTGCGCTGTCCACACCAAGCACCAGGGCTGCGTACTGGTTTGGTTGGGGTGCAGCGGTGTATCACTAACCACTTCGCGAGATTAGGTTGGCAGTGTTGTGCAGCGGTATGTGCACTCACCACGCTCGCTAGAGCAGGCCGGCGGTGTACTCAGCGCAGCGGCATCAAGGAGGAGTAGGCGGCCCTAGGCCGCCACGGGGGACAGCCGCGGAGCTGAGTACACCGTCGGCCTGCTCCCGTACAAAACTAAGAGCGCACCGTCGGCCTACTCAAATACAAAGCTAAGAACAAGCCATCAGAGCGCCATGGTACAAAACCCCTGAAAGCAAAAAAAGTGTGAAGCCCGCCGATAGGCCGGATTTTGTGAATTCACAGCGCCTTGCGGCACCACGAACCTGACCGCCATTCATCTGGGCCGCAACTCACGTTGCGGCTCGGTGCTACCTACCCGCACACAGCCGCCGGGTCAGCGGTGCCACCCCGAGAGGTGGCGTGTGTGCCTATTTGGTATTGCTGCGCGTAGAGATTGCCCGTTTCACCCACACTCAAGTGGCTCGTCTCTGTTGCTCTGATCCTCAGCTTATGCCTTGCGGTTTTCACTGGAGAGTCGTTAACTCCTACGCTACCCTTTGCAGTCCGGACCTTCCTCCAGTGCCAGGTTTCCCAGGCGGCACCAGCGGCGGTCTAGCGGGCTTCACCGTGTGATTATCGCAGCAAGGCTGAGGATTAGTGCACAGCGTCTTTAAGCCATAGGTGTGCAGTTTTAGGCAAAGCCAACTTTATTGCACTTTTAAAGTGGTCGCTAGCGGTGTTGTAGTGGATGATGGTGGGTTGTATTGAATCAATACAATAAATCAAAAGTCTGTGGCGTTGTGATATTAAGTAGGTTGGTATATGTCTTTGCATAAGTTTTGTTTAGTGGTTGATGCCTCGTGCGATGTGCCCGAGGCAGTGCTCTCGCACCCTCAGGTGCGTGTGTTGCCTGTTAATGTTTTTGTCAACGACAAACAAGTGGTAGACCGGCGTGAGGCCACAGTCACACAGCGGTTTTATCGCGAAGCTTTAAACTCGCCTAAGGCCGTGCATGGCCGCTCGGAGCCCATGACCACTGACGAGATGGTGGAAGCTTTTAACTCGCAGTTGGCGCTTAATTTTGACCAAATGTTGGGTGTGTTTGTAGCCTCGTCGCGCAGCGCTATTTTTCAAAGGGCTAAAACCGCCGTAGCTGCAGCGCGCCGTGACTCATTTGCCATGCGTGCCCGCGCAGGTAAGCTAGAGACATTGCAAGCTGACTGTGTAGATAGTCAGGCATTTTTTGCGGGCTACGGTGCGCAGGTCATGGACTTGTTAGATCTGCTTAACAAAGGCGCAGGCATTGGGGATCTGATTGCCCGCCAGCGCCAGACAGCGCCGCAAACCTATGCGTATATGGCGCCAGGTGAGGTGTCCTACATCTTGCAGCGCGCTACGCTCAAAGGTGATAAGTCTGTCAGCTCTTTGGCCGCCTTTGCAGCCAAGACGCTGTCGATTACGCCTATTCTTTGCGGCCACATGGGGCAAACTGAGCCGGTAGGCCGCAAGCTGGGTAAGCAAAAAGCGCGCGTGGCCTTGGTTGAGATGGCTCGCCGCATGATCAACAACGCGCTTTTAGTATCAAAGCACCTGTGCTTTTCCTATAGCGGTGATCTTGACGACATCGAAAGCATGCCCAGCTTTGGGCAGCTTCAGGCGCTGGCCCAAAGCAAAGGGATCCAAGTGCACCTGACCAATATGTCAATGACCGCCTCAGTGAACGTGGGCCCCGGGGCTTTGGTGGTGGGTGCTTTGCTCAAGTCCCACAACGTGGACGATTTACTTTAAACGGCTTAGGGCTGCGCTGTCAGGTTTTGCAGGCGCGCAATACGCTCTTCCATTGGTGGGTGGGTGCTAAACAGCTTGCCCAAGCCACCTGCAATACCCATCGCAGCCATGCTTTTGGGCAGCTCGCCTGGGGTCAAACCACCCAAGCGTGCCAAGGCGGCTTGCATTGAGCGGGGCTGGCCCATGTAGTGCGCAGCACCTGCGTCAGCCCTGAACTCGCGCTGGCGGCTAAACCACGACACAATCATGTGCGCTACAAAGCCCAGCAAGATATCCATGATGACGGTGGTAATGTAGTAGCCAATGCCGGGGCCGTCGTTGTTGTTTTTCAAAATCACTTTGTCCACAAAGTAGCCCACGATCCGCGACAAGAACACCACAAACGTGTTCATCACGCCTTGCACCAAGGTCATGGTCACCATGTCGCCGTTGGCAATGTGGGCTATTTCGTGGCCAATGACGGCTTCGACTTCTTCTTTGGTCATGCTTTGCAGCAAGCCAGTTGACACGGCGACCAGAGATGAATTTTTGAACGCACCGGTGGCAAATGCATTCGGCTCGCCATCGTAAATAGCTACTTCCGGCATGCCGATTTGTGCTTTGTCGGCAAACTTGCGCACGGTCTCTACGATCCACACTTCATCAGCGTTTTGCGGCGCTTCGATGACGCGCGCGCCAGTGCTCCACTTGGCCATCGGCTTAGAAATCAGCAGCGATATGAATGCACCGGTAAAACCAATCACCAACGAGTAACCCATCAGCGTAGTGACATTGAGCCCACCCGGGCCCATAAAGCGGTTCAGCCCGAGCAAGCTAGTGACCAAGCCCAGCACCACCATGATGGCGATGTTGGTACCGATGAGCAAAAACATACGTTTCATAAAAAATCTCAAACAAACTGCCCACGAAGGTGAGCCGATGGGCCAAATGGTAGGGTCAAAACGGCAGAAATCAAGTGGCCAGAGCTGCTAACCTGAGATTTTTAGGGTTTTGTGGCCACTTTAGTACGCAAATACCTGTGCCCAGCCTTGCAGCATGTGTGCGCACGCTGTTAGCGTGGTGCGCGAAACACTTGGGTGTCTTGGTAAAAATCAGCTTGCGCATTGGCTGGCCACCAGTGCGGAACGCCCAGCACGGGTAGCGGAATAAAAGGCTTGGGCACCAAAGCATCAGGGTGCAGCTGCTGTGCTACCGCGTTGTCTAGGGCGCTATAAGTTGCATCGTCAACTATTATTTTTATAGCTGCTAGAGCAATGAATACATGGGCGGTAATGGATTTATACGGCGAAACCAGCTTTTCTAGCAACGCATGGCCAAACAGCACGGGGGCATGCTCGGGCCACTGCGCACGCAGGGTGATGCAGGCACGCTGCCAGTCTTTAGCGCGCAGCGCGTTTAGCACGGGGCTGTCCTCGCCTTGGACTAGCGGCCAAAGCGCGGCGTTTTCGTCAAACAGGGTGAGCGCGTCGCGCAACGGGCCACGGGTGGTTTGCACGCCGCTGGCCTGTATCTCGCCGGCTTGCATCTGGTTTAAACGCCGTTTGGTGTGCGGAAACACCACCCAAGCCAGGCCGTTAAAAAAGTCGTGCAAATTCTCGCGCGTGGGCACTTGGCCGGTGTTGAAAATAAAGGCTTCATAAGCTTGGCCTTCGGGCAAAGCAGCTTGCGCTACAAACTGCATGCTGGGCTGGGCTGTTGCCAAAGTGTTGCTAGCTGGCAGCGCTGTGGATGCGGCTTCTAAATTCAGCGCAGAGTGCAATGGCAAACCACGGGCCACATGCGCCGCCACACGCTGGCCCACTGCGCGCCAAGGGTTCCACCACGGCGGCGACCAGTCAATGCGGCCCAAATCCACAGCCAGGCACTGTGGTTCAGGCAATGCCATATGCTATAAATTCAATAGCTATAAAAGCAATGAATACTTGGACTATAGGCATATTTGATGGGTAAAACAGCGTTTTGAAGCAATTTAAGCTACCAAACGCCATGCCAGCGTCTCACCTGCGCGCAGGGGCTTTACCGTGGCCTCGCCAAAAGGCAATGTCTCGGGCAGTGTCCAAGTTTCTTTGCGCAGCGTGATGGTGCCAGTATTGCGCGGCAGGCCATAAAAGTCTGCACCGTAAAAGCTGGCAAAGCCTTCTAGTTTGTCGATTTTGCCCACAGCATCAAACGCCTCGGCATACAGCTCTATCGCGCTGAACGCCGTGTAGCAGCCTGCGCAGCCGCTGGCATGCTCCTTCAAATGCGCAGGGTGCGGCGCGCTGTCGGTGCCTAAAAAGAACTTGGCGTTGCCACTGGTAGCCGCTTTGACTAAAGCCACACGGTGCGTCTCGCGCTTCAATACCGGCAGGCAGTAATAGTGCGGCCGTATGCCGCCCATAAACAGCGCGTTGCGGTTGTACAGCAAGTGGTGCGCGGTGATGGTGGCGGCGGTAAATTTATTGGCATCACGCACATAATGCGCCGCGTCCAGCGTGGTGATGTGCTCAAACACAATTTTGAGTTCTGGAAAATCTTTGCGCAGCGGAATCAGCTTGGTGTCAATGAACACGGCCTCGCGGTCAAACAGGTCAATGTCGCTGTCAGTCACCTCGCCATGCACCAGCAGCAGCATGCCCGCTTTTTGCATGGCTTCTAAAGTTTTGTAGGTTTTGCGCATATCGCTCACACCCGCGTCGCTGTTGGTGGTGGCACCCGCTGGGTACAGCTTGGCCGCCACCACGCCAGCGTCTTTGGCCCGCGCTATTTCGTCAGGTGCCAAGTTGTCTGTTAAATACAGCGTCATCAACGGCTCAAACTGCACACCCGCTGGCACGGCAGCCTGAATGCGCGCTTTGTACGCCAGCGCCTGCGCAGCCGTGCTGCAAGGTGGCCTCAGGTTCGGCATGATGATGGCCCGGCCAAACTGCGCAGCCGTGTGCGGCACCACCGCCTGCAACGCCGCGCCGTCGCGCACATGCAGGTGCCAGTCGTCGGGGCGGGTGATGGTGATTTCTTGGGCTTGGTTAGATGCGGTGGTTTGCAGTGTCATAGTGTGTATTGTCCATAACAAAAGCCGCGATTTTGACCAACAGACATTTAAAACAGATAATCCATGGACGAATGCGACTTTAATGAACTCCAAAGACAGTATTGCCAAGCTGTGCGCTGCGTACGGCGTGCGCAGTTTGGATGCGTTTGGTTCGGCGACCCAGAACGCCCTGCCTAACGATTACGACTTCATAGTAGACCTTGACATACAGGCTGACCGAAGTATGGCAAGGCGCTGGATTGATCTGGCAGAGAGTTTGGAGAAGTTGCTAGGCAAACCTGTTGATTTGGTGAGTGCAAGTTCTATATCAAATCCGTACTTTGCACGAACTGTTGCGGCTACCAGAACGCCCATTTATGCACTAGCGAGCGCCTAAGCTTCTGGCAGATTCGATTGCCGCTATTGAGGCTGCAACCTCCTTTTTACAAGGTGCCACCTTAGACCAATACAAGTCAAACGCGATGATGCGCTCTGCCGTTGAGAGGCAGCTCGAAATCTTGGGCGAAGCTTGCAGTCGGCTTGAAAAGTTGGATGCCCTGATGGTTCAAACTATTCCCGATATCCGATTGGCTATTGGTTTACGCAACCGCATTATTCATGGCTATGACGCGGTAGACGATGCTGTGGTGCATGAGACCATTCAACAAGATTTGCAAAGTCTTAAAGTGGATATGAAGTTTGTATTAAAGTCATCGTAGCTCTTGCAAGAGCACACCAGCGGGGCAGCGAACATGGTGGATCCGCAATGGTTCAGCACCCACCACCTCGCTAGATCAGGTCGGTGGTGCGCTCAGCGCAGCGGCATCAAGGAGGAATAGGCGGCCCTAGGCCGCCATGGGGGACAGCCGCGGAGCTGAGCGCACCGCCGGCCTGATCCCGCGAAGCACACGTGAAAAAGGCGACCAAAGCCGCCAAGTGATAGAACACAAAGCAGCTATCAATGCGCCAAAATCTTAGACAAAAAGTCTTTAGTACGTTGCTGGCGATTCTCTGGATGGTTAAAAAACTCGTCTTTATTGCAGTCTTCCAAAATGTTGCCACCCACGTCGATAAAGATTACGCGACTGGCTACTTTGCGGGCAAAGGCCATTTCGTGGGTCACCACCATCATGGTCATGCCTTCGTTGGCTAGTTTCACCATCACGTCTAATACTTCGCCCACCATCTCAGGGTCTAACGCAGAAGTTGGCTCGTCAAACAACATGACGATGGGGTCCATGCTCAGGGCGCGGGCAATGGCTACGCGCTGCTGCTGGCCGCCGGAGAGTTGACCGGGAAATTTGTCTTTGTGGGCCATCAGGCCTACACGGTCTAGCATTTTTAGCCCGCGTGTGTTGGCCTCTTCTGTGCTGCGGCCTAACACTTTCATTTGCGCGATGGTCAGGTTCTCGGTCACGCTCAAATGCGGGAAAAGTTCAAAGTGTTGAAACACCATGCCGACCTTGGAGCGCAGTTTGGGCAGGTCGGTTTTGGGGTCGTGAATGCCTACGCCGTCCACCCAAATTTCGCCTTTTTGTATCGGCTCTAGTGCGTTGATGGTTTTGATAAGGGTGGATTTGCCTGAGCCTGAGGGGCCGCAAACCACGACCACTTCGCCTTTTTTAATACTGGTGCTGCAATTGTTGAGCACTTGCACTTTGCCGTACCACTTTGATACGTTTTTCATTTCAATCATTTTTTGTTCTCCAAATCTAAAGGTTCTTAACGGATGATGGCAATTTTGGCTTGCAGCTTTTTCACAGCATACGACAGCGCAATGCACAAGACAAAATACATCACCGCAGCGATGATGTACATCTCTTCTTTGCGCCCATAAATAGCGCCTGCGGTGGTAAAGCCTTTGAGCAAGTCATATGCGCCGATGGCATACACCAGCGAGGTGTCTTGGAACAAGATGATGGTTTGCGTCAGCAGCACCGGCAGCATGTTGCGAAAAGCTTGGGGCAGCACCACCAGCTTCATGTTTTGCCCATATGTCATGCCCAGCGCTTGGCCTGCATGCACCTGGCCACGTGGTATGGACTGAATGCCCGCCCGCATGATCTCGCTAAAGTAAGCGGCTTCAAAAGCGATGAAGGTGACCACAGCAGACAGCTCTGCGCCAATAGGCCGGCCGATCAGTAGTGGCACCAGTAAGAAGAACCACAAAATCACCATCACCAGCGGAATGCTGCGCAAACCGTTGACGTAAATGACTGCGGGTACTTCAAGCCATTTTTTACCCGACAAGCGCATCAGTGCCAGTACGGTGCCCAGTGCAATACCGCCCAAGGTGGCAATAGCTGTCAGCTCTAAACTGAATATAAATCCTTTGGCAATGAACTTGCTAAAGATGTCCCAAGTGAGGAAGGAGAAATCTAAGTTAAACATCTTAGTGCCCCCCGCCTGTGCCACCAGCCACTATAAAGCCGGGTACTTGGGTGTGTTTTTCTATGTAGGCCATCACACGGTTCACTGCGAAGGCCGACAACGCATACAACACCGTCACAGCCAAATACGCCTCAGTAGGTTTAGAGGTTTCTTCGCCTACTTGCAGGGCAAACATAGTCAGCTCGGCAATCGACACCGCAAACGCAACCGAGGAGTTTTTCAGCAAATTCATCGACTCGCTGGTCAGCGGCGGTAGCACGATGCGAAACGCCATGGGCAGCAGTACATAGCGGTAGGTTTGCCAC
>JAYTPK010000182.1:0-14780 GCA_043747295.1 Polaromonas sp.
CACAATTAGATCAATCAGCGCTTCGCCGTAACAGGTTAACATGGTGTCATTAAACCGCAAAAAGTAGTTACAAAACCTAGGGTTTTCGATAAATAAAACAAATTGATTTATTAAATAATACCGTGAATAATGCACACAGTCCATTTGTGGGCTGATTAATCAAACCCTTGTTTTATACATCCTAGGAGACCCGTATGTCATTCAAATTGAAAGCTACCTTGGCCTTTGCGGGCCTCGCATTTGTCAGTGGCGCAGCACTGGCGCAAAAGCAACCCGTGATCGGCTTGATCACCAAAACCGAGACCAACCCCTTCTTCGTGAAGATGAAGGAAGGCGCGCAAGCCGAAGCCAAAAAGATGGGTGCCAAGCTGATGACGGCATCGGGCAAAAAAGATGGTGATACCGCCTCGCAAATCACCGCGATTGAGACCATGACCGCTGCAGGCGTGAAAACCATTTTGATCACTTCCACCGGCGACGCGATCATCCCTGCTGTGAAAAAAGCGCAAGAAAAAGGCGTGCAAGTCATCGCCCTGGACAGCCCGTTTGAAGGTGCTGACGCGCTATACGCCACCGACAACTACAAAGCCGGTATTTTAATTGGCGAATATGCTAAAGCCGCTTTGGGTGCCAAGCCTGCCAAAATCGCTATGCTCGATTTGTTCCCAGGTCACCCAGTGGGCGCACAGCGCCACAACGGTTTTATGAAAGGCTTTGGTCTGCAGGCACTGGATGCCAAGTCCAACGACCTGTCCAAAACAGCTGAGACAGTGTGTGCAGGCGACACCGACGGCAACCAAGCCAAAGGCCAAACTGCCATGGAAAACTGCTTGCAAAAGAACCCCGATATCAACGTGGTCTACACCATCAATGAGCCAGCCGCAGCCGGTGCCTACAACGCACTGAAAAAAGCCGGTAAAGAAAAAGACGTGATCATTGTGTCGGTTGACGGCGGCTGTGCTGGCGTGAAAGACGTGTCCAAGGGCGTGATCGCTGCAACATCACAGCAGTACCCATTAAAGATGGCTGCCATGGGCGTAGCTGCAGGTGTGGAATACGCCAAAACCGGCAAAAAGGCCACTGGCTATGTGGACACCGGCGTGACCTTGATCGCTAACAAGATGATCAAAGGCGTAGATGCTAAAGACGTGAAGACTGGCACCGCACTGTGCTGGGGCAAAGCGTAATTAGCCACAACTAAGAACTACAAGGCAAGCGCTGATCTATGACCACATCACCACCTAAAAGCCCATGGGCCAATGTACCTTGGGCGGCGTTGGGGCCATGGATAGCGCTACTGCTGGCCAGTTCGTTTTTTGCGACGCAAAGCGACAGGTTTCTCACCGGAGAAAACTTGTCGCTGGTGTTGCAACAAGTCATGGTGGTGGGGGTATTGGCCATTGGTCAAACCCTCATTATTTTGACTGCGGGTATTGACTTGTCCTGCGGCATGGTCATGGCGCTAGGCGGTATTGTGATGACCAAATTTGCTACTGAGCTGGGCATGCATCCTGCTCTGGCCATGGCTTGCGGTATTGGCATGACGTGTTTATTTGGTTTGATCAACGGCTTGCTGGTTACCAAAGTCAAATTGCCTTCTTTTATCGTCACCTTGGGCACCATGAACATTGCCTTTGCTGTGACCCAAATTTATTCAGAAGCACAAACGATCAATGACTTGCCACCCATGCTAACGGCGCTGGGGCAGACGTTTTCCATCGGCAGCACAGAGATAGCCTGGGGCACTTGTGTGATGATCATTGTGTATGCATTGGTTTGGCGCGCGCTGGCAGATACAGCGCCTGGCCGCCATGTGTATGCGGTGGGAAACAACCCTGAAGCAGCGCGCTTAACTGGCATCTCGGTGGATAAAGTTTTGATCGGCGTTTACACATTAGCAGGATTTTTCTATGGTTTGGCAGCTGTGCTGTCCGTTGCACGTACCGGTGTGGGTGACCCACAAGCGGGGCAGACCGAAAACCTTGATGCCATCACCGCTGTAGTGCTGGGCGGTACATCGCTGTTCGGCGGGCGCGGCATATTGCTTGGCTCACTGGTGGGTGCTGTGATCGTAGGGGTGTTCCGTAATGGACTGACTTTGATGGGCGTGCCCTCGGTCTACCAAACCCTGATCACGGGCATATTGGTGATCTTGGCGGTAGCGGCAGACCAAATGTCGCGCAAGGGGGCAAGATAATGACCAGCCCTGTTATTTTTAAAGCCCAAGGTATTGTCAAGCGCTATGGTCAAGTGACAGCCCTGGATGGTGTGGATTTTGAATTGCGTGCCGGCGAAATATTGGCCGTGATCGGCGACAACGGTGCTGGTAAATCTTCCTTGATCAAGGTGTTGTCAGGTGCCGTGGTGCCCGACGAAGGCACGCTGGAGCTAGATGGCATGCCGGTGCGGTTTCGCTCACCCATTGATGCGCGCAAGCATGGCATAGAAACGGTATACCAAGATTTGGCAGTAGCCCCTGCCATGACGATTGCAGAAAATTTATTCCTAGGCCGCGAAATTTTAAAACCTGGCGTTTTAGGTCGCTTGCTTCGGTTGATTGATAAAAAACAAATGCTGGCAGATGCCACAACTCATATGGCCGATTTAAAAATTGGTCTGCGCTCCATGGGGCAAGCCGTTGAGACGTTATCAGGCGGGCAACGCCAAGGTGTGGCAGTAGCGCGTAGTGCAGCATTTGCCAAACATGTGGTGATCATGGATGAGCCGACAGCTGCTCTGGGAGTGAAAGAGGGCAATATGGTGCTGGAGCTTATTCGCCGTGTGCGCGATAAAGGCCTGCCAGTGATTTTGATCAGCCATAACATGCCGCATGTATTTGAGATTGCTGATCGTATCCATGTGCAGCGCTTGGGTAAACGTGCTGCGGTACTCAACCCCAAGACTATCAGTATGAGCGATACCGTAGCAGTGATGACCGGTGCCATGCCGGTAGAGAAAATTCCGGAGGTTGCATTTGCTTAAAAACATTGACCCCATCCTGGGCCCAGATTTGCTAAAAATTCTGGCCGAAATGGGCCATGAAGATGCCATTGTTTTGGTAGACGCTAACTTTACCGCCATGCGTTATCGTGCCTCAACCACGTCGCAAACAGTGATACGTTTGCCCGGTATTAGTTTGGTGCGTGCTGCACAGGCTGTGCTGTCAGTGCTGCCCTTAGGTTTGGCTGAAGAAAACCCCATGGCCTACATGCATGTCACTGGCTCGCCAACAGGTTACGCATCTGCTGTGCAAAGAGAGGTCATCAGTTTAGTAAAGTCTGACGGGGCATCATCGCATTTACAAGCCCAGGCCGTAGAGCGTTTTGCTTTTTATGAGTTGGCCAGTAGCGCCTATGTCATTGTGCAAACTGGCGAATTGCAACCCTACGCTAATTTTATTTTTAAAAAAGGCGTAATCAATTAATTTACTTGGGTAAATTAGTAGGTTTTGGAATTTTGTGCTTATAGACACCGTAGAAGTCACATTGACGCAGCTGAACGAAGTGACATTGCCTGCACATTTTAAGCCCCGTGGCTCTAACCAAATAGGCATGCGCCAATACAACGAGCGCGTCGTGCTACAAGCCATTCGCTTGCATGGGAGTGTGCCTAAGGCAGAGCTTGCACGCTTGACGCATCTGAGTACACAGACTGTATCCATCATCATTGACCGTCTGCATGCCGATGCACTGGTGGTCAAGCAAGAACCCGTACGCGGCAAGGTGGGTCAACCCAGCGTGCCAATTGCCTTGAACCCTGATGGTGCGTTTTCTTTGGGTGTAAAAATAGGGCGGCGTAACTGTGACACCTTGCTGCTGGACTTTACTGGCAAAGTGCGTGAACGCGCATCGTTATCATATGATTTTCCAGATCCTCAAGTGCTGTTCGCTCATTTGCGGGCCCAGCTAACGGAATTACCATCGCGTATCGGTGCACATCTGAGTGAACGTATTGCTGGTATTGGAATTGCGGCACCACTGTCTTTAGGTGGTTGGCATAGCTTGTTGGGCGTGAGTGCAGAGCGCACACATGCTTGGGATTCAATAGATATTGCAGCGCAAGTGCAGGCCATGACGACGTTACCAGTTCAGCAAGTTAAAGACACTGCGGCGGCTTGTGTGGCCGAACTGGTAGCGGGTCGCGGCCGCAGTGTACGTAGTTTTGTATATTTGTTTATTGATACCTTCATTGGCGGCGGCGTGGTAATTGACAGTCAATGGCGATCTGGTTTGCGCGGTAATGCAGGCGCAATAGGTTCATTGCCACTGCACTGTACTCATGATGACAGCGCGCCTGCACAGGTGCTCAGCGTGGCATCGCTGTACCGCTTGGAGCAACGTTTTGCTGCGGCTGGTTTAGACAGCACAGCATGTTATGACGACCGCGCGATGGACGAGGTTCACGCCGCGCACACCCTAGCTTGGCTGCATGAAGCGGTGGCCGCCATTGCTTTAGTGGTGCAAAATGCTGCCTGTGTTTTAGATATGGACGCAGTCATCATCGATGGGTCATTAGGGCGCAAGTTACTCACGGCGCTGCGTCAAGAATTGAATTTTGCAATGGCTCGCTATAGTTGGGAAGGTGTGAGTGAGCCTGAAGTACTGCTAGGCACGATGGGCGCTGATGCCCGCGCTATGGGCGGGGCCTTGCTACCTTTGTACAGCAGTTTTGCACCTGACCGAGAGCTATTTTTGAAGCTCGATAGGTAACTTAAGCTACGCGATGCTGATGCTGTCAGCTGTAAACGCTAAGTTGACAAAATCACCATAGGCTAAGCCGTTCAGATAGGGTGCAATTAACTCTATGACTGCGGGAGCTTGGTGGTGCGTAGATTTGGTCTCGGGGTGCGGGCGATAAACCCAGGCGTTGACTTCGCGCCCTTGCCAGCTTAACTGCACGCGTACAAAAGAGAAAGTCTCTGGCGGATGCAAATGCGTCCATGCGAGGTGCTCAAAGCAATAGTCTGCGCGGGTCAAAGCCCACGTCTTTGGAGCGATCGACACGTTGACAGTGCCTGCCCAGCAATCGGATAAATCCAGCCCCAGTGCTTTGAAGAAGGGTAGTTGCATGGAGACCGAGCCTTGCGGATAAGGACTGTGGTGTGCGCGCCCTGATGCCACGCCATGGCCGGGCATCACTTGACCAGTAATTTGTATCAAATCGGCCATACGAGTTTAAATATGAATAAGCGCTAACGCGGCTAAATCACCCACTTGCAAACCCAGGCCAGCTGGCACCAGGTCGCAACCCTGAGTTAATGCGGGGAATCTATGTTCAACTTCAGCCCGTAGTTTGGGTAGTAAAAAGTCTTGGTGATGCCAAAAAACACTACCCCCTATGCTGATGCGCTCTAAATCTAGCGTGACTATTAAGTTGTACAGCGCACGTCCCATAACAACGCACAGCTCATCAACTTGCGCCATAGCCAGCGGTTCGCCTGCATGTGCTGCTTGCAGCAGTGTGGCGGCATCTCGGCCCAAGCGGCGAGGGATAGCATTGCCAGCTACGATGGCTTCTAAGTCGCCGTAATTGCCGCAGCCACAAACTGTATCGGGGTGGGTGCTGACAAACATATGCCCTGCGTGCCCAGCATTACCGTTTTTGCCCCGCAACACACGACCATCCACACATAAGCCGACACCAATACCTGTGCTCCAAGTAACGTAGGCAGTATGAAATAAGCCTTTCAAGGCCCCCCAACGCCGTTCTGCCTCAAGAGCTCCTACGGCATCGTTTTCTATCCGAACTTGAGGGTAGCGCGCTGCTAAAGGTGCTTGCAAAGGGGCGCTCATCCAGTCGTTGGGCAAGCCCCGTGCTCTGCCGCCCAAGCCACCACAAATATTGGGCGCAGCAAGTTCAACCTTACCTGCATTCAGTATAAAAGGTCCGCAGCTAGATACACCTACGCTAGCTACTTGTTGTTCTGTAATGCCATGCTGCTTGCAAGCCTGACCTATCAAGCGAATGATTTGCTGTGCCGGGGCAGTATGACTGCCTTCTTTCACAGTGGGCTCGGTTTGGCGTGCGTACAGTTTTAGGGTGGAGTGAGAATGATTGTCTGCCAGCGAGATGGCAACTTTGGTTCCACCAATATCTACGCAGACGTGAAATGTGTCGAGTGTCATAGTTTAATTATGTGTCTTCAAGTTTTTTTGGCTAAAAACGCCTACCGATTCTCGCATCAGTAATTGAGGTTATTCTAGATAATGCAGCGCAATGCCTGCAGTTTTAAGCGCTTGCAAAAATCCCTGCTCTCTGTGTACGGCAAAAGTCATATCGCTAGGCCCGCTTAGCAGTGCAATGCGTCTGTGGCCAAGCGCTATGAACTGTGCAGTGGCTTCTACATAGGCGGCTACGTTATCAACATCGACCCAAGCATGCGGTGCGTTGTCTAGGGTGCGGCCGTAGGTTACCAGTGGCACCTTGCGTGCCTGCAACATGGCTACACGTTGATCGTTAGTGTATGGGCGCACCAGCATCACACCATCGACGAGCTTGGCAGTGATGAATCGGTCTAGTTCAATCAGCTCCTGATCTCCCATTGGTAGACCAACGGCCATGGTGAAATAGCTGTGGCGTCGCATTTCTTCTGTAGCACCTGACATCAGTGATGCCAAGGTTGATTCCTGCCGATTGCCCACACGGCCTGAAAAAAGCAGCGCAACCGCCCCAATGCGCCCCGTTGCCAAGCGGCGCGCTAAGGGGTGGGGCTTGTAGTTCATGGCATCGGCAGCGGCCGCAACTCGCGCGCGCGTGGCGATGCTGACATCGCTGTACCCGTTGAGGGCACGCGAGACCGTTGAGATGGAAAGACCTAAAGAATCAGCTAAAGCTTGGATAGACATGGTTTATAGATAGTCTAACAAAACCGTTTTTGATTCTTTGCTAAATTTTGTGATCAAACTTGGGCTGCATCGGATGGGATAAGCCCTGTGCACCTTGTTGCACTGGTCAAGGCTGTTTTAGGTGCGAAATATGCCGATAGTCCAAGTATTTATTACGTTTATAGCTATTAAAAATATAGCAATATGCTTTTTACTGCGCCTTACTTGATGGCCAAGTTGCGCACACCACTTTCTACATGGCCAGCCGGCACATGGTGGGCGGCAGATTCGACATGGCCCGTTTGATCGTCGAAGAAGAAATCTGGTTCAAATTCACGCAGAAATTCGCCTTTGTCTAGGCCGCCTAAAAACATCGCTTCATCGACCTCGATATTCCAGTCCATTAAAGTGCGGATAGCGCGCTCGTGGGCAGGGGCGCTGCGGGCAGTGACTAGCGCGGTACGAATACGAATATGTGGCGTACTTTCACTTTGCAGAAGGTGCAATGCTTCTAGCAAAGGTTTGAACGGGCCGGGGGGCAAAGGCTGATTGACTTTTTTTGTTTCGTGCTTTTGAAAAGCCCCCAAGCCCGATTTTTGATAGACCAGCTCTGCTTCATCGCTGAACAGCACGGCGTCTCCGTCAAAGGCGATACGTACTTCTTTAGGGTGTTGATCGCCTGCACGGACTGAGTGCGTAGCCACGGTAGCTGCTGCAAAGCCATTGCCCAGTGCGGCGCGCACGTCTTCAGACTTGGCTGATAAAAACAAATTAGCACGCAAGGGCCGCAAGTAGCGCCAAGGCGATTCACCGCGGGTGAAGGTACAGCGCACGATAGGCAATTTGTAATGCTCTGCGCTGCGCATCACCCGCAAGCCGCTGACAGGGTCGTTGCGCGACAAGATGACCACCTCAACCCGTTGCGCCTCAGGAGTGTTGAAAGCCAGTAACTTTTTGACTAGTGAAAAGGCAACACCCGGCTTGGCGGGTTGCTCCACCCGCTCAAGCTGCATGCGCATGTAGGCTTTGTCATCACCTTGCTCAAAAACATGGTTTTCTTCTTCAAAATCAAACAACGCACGCGATGAGATGGCGACAACGAGTTTGCCTTGCAAGGTATTGGCCATATTATTTGACGAGTTGATTGAGCTGAATGATCGGCAGCAACACAGCCAGCACGATCAGCATGACCACCACACCCATCGCCACAATCAGCAAGGGTTCTAAGATGGTAGCTAAGGCCACAGCACGGCGTTGCACTTCAGAGCTTAATTGGTTAGCCGCACGCTGCAGCATGACAGGCAAGGTGCCTGTTTGTTCACCCAAACGCGCAAACATGGCCAGCAAGCCTGGAAAGCGTTTTTTCTGCGCCAGCGCATTGGCCAGCGGTGCACCCTCGCGCACCAGCACCAGCGCGTCTTGCGCATCTGCGCGTAAGGAGCGGTTATTTAGCGTATCAGCCGCAGCTTGAAGGGCTTTCAAAATCGGCACACCCGCACCCGCCAACATCGCCAAAGTAGATGCAAAACGTGCGGCGTTATACCCCCGTGCTAAGCGGCCAATGATAGGTATATTTAAAAACGCAGAGTCAATACGAATGCGAAACTCAGGTATGCGGCGTATGTACACCGCCCCCACTACAGCCAGCACGGTGCCCGCCAACATCCACCAACCGTAGTTACGCACAATGGCGCTGATGCCCATCATCACCTGCGTTAAAAATGGCAAAGCACGCTTGCTGCCCGCAAACACATTGGCCACCTGCGGCACCACATAGCCTACCAAAAACAGCACAATCACAATCGCCACCAAAGTCACAATGGCGGGGTAGAGTGCCGCACCAATGAGCTTGCTGCGCAAGGCCTGGCGCTCTTCCAAGTCGTCAGCTAATTTTTCTAATACCAGACCTAAGTTACCTGAGGTTTCGCCAGCGCCAATCACGGCGCAATAAATGTCATCAAACTCTTTCGGGTGTTGGTTTAAAGCGCGCGCAAAGCTAGAGCCCGCGTTCACCTCGGCGCGCAAAGCTGCTACCAAGTTGCGCTCTTTCTCGCCCTCGGCTTCGTCCGACAGCGCGGTCAATGCACGCTCTAGCGGCAAACCTGCGGCTACCAAGCCAGCGACCTGGCGCGTCCACACCGCTAGCGAGGTAGAGTTAAACACGCGGCCACCAAACAGAGTGATGTTCAAGCCGCCGCCTTCATTGGCAGTGCCACTCACCGCCTCAACCGACATCGGCACTAAAGACTGCAGGCGCAGTTGGCTTCGCGCTGCCTTGGCTGTATCAGCATCAAGTACGCCTTTGCGCGTATTGCCTTGCGCGTCGAGCGCTTCAAACTGGTAGGCGGGCATGGTGGATAGGTGCGATGTGCAGTGTTTTAGTCGCGTGTGACGCGTACAACCTCTTCACGGGTTGTAATTTTTTGGGTGATCAAGCGCTCACCATCATCGCGCATCAAAATCATGCCCGCTTGCAGCGCCGCTGCGCGAATATCAGCTTCAGAGGTTTGGTTATGGATCATGGCGCGAATGTCATCGGTGCTAGACAGGAGTTCAAACACCCCTGTACGGCCCTGGTAGCCCGTCTGGTTGCAGTGCTGGCAGCCTGCACCCTGGCAATGCGTGCACAGCTTGCGCACCAAGCGCTGGGCTAATACGCCCAGCAACGATGAACTTAGCAAAAATGGCTCCACGCCCATGTCGGTGAGGCGGGCGATAGCACTGGTAGCATCGTTAGTGTGCAAAGTAGCCAGCACCAAGTGGCCGGTCAGTGAGGCTTGAATGGCAATTTGCGCCGTCTCAAAATCTCGAATTTCACCGATCATGATGACATCAGGGTCTTGCCGCAAAATGGCACGCAGAGCTTTGGCAAAGGTCAAATCAATTTTGGCGTTCACCTGGGTTTGGCCCACGCCCGCCAGTTCATACTCAATCGGGTCTTCTACCGTCATGATGTTGGTTTGCGTAGAGTCCACTTTGCCCAGTGCGGCATACAGTGTGGTGGTTTTACCCGAGCCGGTAGGCCCGGTGACCAATATGATGCCGTGGGGCTGGCTGATCAACTGCTCAAACTGCGCCAGCACATGGCCTTGCATGCCTACAGATTCGAGCGTGAGCTTGTTGCCACTTTTATCCAGCAAACGCAACACAGCGCGCTCGCCATGGGCGCTGGGCAAAGTGCTTACGCGCACGTCTACTGCACGGGTGCCAATGCGCAAGCTGATGCGCCCGTCTTGCGGCAGGCGCTTTTCTGCAATGTCGAGCTCGGCCATAATTTTCAGGCGCGAGATTAGAGCGGCGTGCAAAGCGCGGTTGGGCTGCACCACTTCACGCAAGGCACCGTCCACCCTAAAGCGCACAGCGCTGTGGCGCTCGTACGGTTCAATATGAATATCACTGGCGCCGTCGCGCGCTGCTTGGGTCAGCAGCGCATTGAGCATGCGAATGATGGGCGCGTCGTCGGCTGTCTCTAGCAGGTCTTCTACTGCAGGCAGGTCTTGCATCATGCGCGACAGGTCAGCATCGGTTTGCACCTCGCTCACCACAGTAGCTGCGCTTGACTCGCCTTGCGCATAGGCTGCACTGGTGCGCTGCGCGAGCGCATCTTGCGCGATAGATTCCATCGCAATGGGTTGCTGCGCTACGCTGTACTTGCGCAGCACCTCGGCCACTGCACTGCGCGGGGATGCAGGATGCAACCACAAAGTGAGTTCACCAGCATCGTCTTGCAGCAGCACCTGCTGCGTGCGCGCAAAGGCATAGGGCAGAGGGAATTTCACTGTGCTATCTTTCAGTCGGCACGGTTAGCGGCTTGGTCAACGGTGCTGGCATGGGGCTTATTGGCCTAGCAGGTGCTTGCGGCGGTAATACTGGAGCTTCGTTCACAGGCACTACAACGCTAGGTGCAGGCTGCGCATCTTTTTGTAGCACGCGCATGATGTCATAACGGTCATAACTCAAGCTCTCAGTGGCCTGTGCATCGCGCACGACTACGGGACGCAAGAAAACCATGAGGTTGGTTTTTTTGCGACGGCGAGATTCGCTTTTGAATAGATTCCCGAAAATAGGAATGTCGCCCAAGCCAGTGATTTTTTCTTGGTTGTTGCTGTACTCGTCTTGTAGCAAGCCGCCGATGACCACAATACCGCCGTCTTCTACCAATATGCTTGATTCGATGGAGCGCTTGTTGGTGATCAAGCCACTGGGCGAGCCTATTGACGCAGCATCCACACTGGACACCTCTTGGAAAATTTGCATTTTGATCGTACCGTTCTCGCTGATCTGCGGACGCACGCGCAAAGTTAAACCGACATCTTTACGTTCAATGGTTTGGAATGGGTTAACAGCGCCACCGCCGGTACCACCAGTATTAGTGAACTGCCCCGTGACAAAGGGGACGTTTTGGCCAATGACGATTTTGGCTTCTTCGTTGTCCAAAGTTAATAAATTAGGCGTTGACAGTACATTGCCATCACCTGTGGTTTGCAGAAAATTGGCCAGCAGTCCCAAGATGTACGTGCCACCGATATCACGCACGATGCCAAAGTTAAAACCTTTGCCTGGTGTAACAGCACCAGTGGTTGCGCCACTGGCTAAGCTAATAATATTGCGTCCCCCAGCACCAAAGTTGGTACCAAGCACACCAATATTTTTATCGCCTTTATTGCCGATTGCGGTTTGCCATTGCACACCAAAGTCTGCTGCTTTGTCAGAGTTCACCTCAGCAATCAAACTCTCTACAAATACCTGCGCACGGCGTGTATCCAGCATGTCAATCACTGCGCGAATTTGGCGGTATTGCGGTTCGCTTGCGGTGATGATCAGGCTGTTGGTGGCGGGGTCGGCTTGGATGTTGCCCCCCGTAGAGGGCAGCGCGTTTTGCGATGTAGGCGCTGCTGCTGCTCCGGCTGCCCCGGCTGCGGCCGCGGGCGCAGCTACTGGGGTAGCGGCACCGCCTCCTGCTGCCGATGCACCGCTGGTGTTGGCGGCCAGCGCTGCACGCAGTGTGGCTGCAATACGGGTGGCGTCACCATTTTTCAAATACACGACATGAATATTGCCCGAGGCTTGGCTGGAGGTGGGCTGGTCTAAGCGCTGTACTAGCGATTTAATAAGCGCCACGCGCGCTGGGTTGGCTGCGCGCAAAATCACTGCGTTAGCGCGCGGCTCGGCCAAGATAGAGGTTCTAAACGACGTGTCTGCTTGGCCTTGCGCTGCAGCGGCGCCGCTGCCGCCTTCGGTCAGGCGGATCAGCAGAGGCACCATGTCAGCAGCTAAGGCGTGTTTGAGTGGGATGACATCTACATCAGTGGCGTTAGAAACATCTAACGCAGCAATAATGCGCGCCATACGCTGCAGATTATCAGCATAGTCAGTAATCACCAGTGAGTTATTGCCAGGGTTCACGTTGATCGTGTTATTCGGGCTGATCAATGGGCGCAAAATCGGCACTAAATTGTTGGCCGTCTCATAATTCAATCTAAAAATTTGCGTCGAGATTTGGTTGCCGCTAATGCGTGCTTCGCTGGTGCTAACGCTGCCTGCTTGCAGCTTAGCATCAGCCTCGGGCACCACTTTAGAAATACCTGCTGAGTCCACCACGGTAAAGCCTTGTAAACGCAACGCAGTGAGAAACTGGTTGTAGGCTGCGCTAACGCTGATGGTTTTGTCAGTGGTTAAATTCATCGTGCCTTTGACACGCGGGTCTACCACAATGCTGCGGTTGGTCATCACACCCATGGTGCGCGCTACTTCGGCGATGTCTGCATTGCTAAAGTTCAGCGTCACGCCGCTGCCACTGCGGATAATGCCTGCACTGCCAGAGCCGGAGGTGGTGGGGCTACCAGCTGCTGGGCTGGTCGTGGTGGCTGTTGTACCAGGAGCAGTAATTTGCGCGAGGGCTAAAGTACCAAATTGCATGCAAAATAGTGTTGTAGTCCAAGTAAATACTGCTCGCGCAGCTATCGAAATAGTAGTACGTTCGAACCCGGTGGAAATTAAGTATTGGTTCATAGCTACCCTAGTGAAATAAGCGATTTGTTGCCTTGACGGCGACCAATGATGTTAAGCAAGTTAGCCAAGGCCGCCTCGCGTTCGGGTGAGGCGCTGGCCTCGCCGCTAAAACGCATACGTGAGCCGACCCACTGGCCTGAGCCTGACAATTGCAGGGCACCTTGCAGGGTTTGCAACTGTACACCTGGCACGGCGCCACCCGTTAAGTCTAGGCGATAGTCACCCAGCGGCCGCAAAGTGGACAGACGTGAAGAAATATCGGTCATATCCAACGAGGCATTGCCTGTCAGTATGGCGCGGCCTTGGGCCCATTCCACACTCAGGCGTTCAGCGCTGAGGGTGAGTTTGCCCTGTGGGCTTAACGTGTTCCATGGCGTGCCTAGGCCTGACAAAACATCAGCGGGTAAATTAATTTTGACAGCACTCATGTCTAGCAGAGCACCCGACCAGCGGGGGCTAATGCTCAGCTGCATTGGCACTGTACTGCAACATTGCGCAAGCACGCCGCCCTGCAAACCAGACAGCGTAGGCCGCAAAGTCCATTGCAGGCGGTCAGGCAAAACGGTAGCGTCGTTTGAATTAGCGCCACCAGTCAGCACCAACTGGCCAGAGCCTTGCCACACCGTGCCACGCGCATCGGCAATTTGAACTTGGCCTGCTGAGGCCGCCGATACGCCCGTAGCAAGCCAAGCCGCTGGCGCGTACCACAGCAATGCACCCAGTGCTCCCCCCATTGCACCCACCCATGCCCACAGGCCGTAACCCGCGCTGCCAAGCTGCGCGCCAGCGTGACGCTTGGGCGCACGGCGCACGACGGCGCGTAAGGATGGGCGTGAGGACAAGGCCATGTGAATGTGTAAATGTGTTTAGTGCGCTAAAGAGGTAGATCGCTTAACGCGGCGGTAGGTTCAACACAATAGTGCCGTCCCAGCTGGTCACCGTGGATGTGCTACTGGCCGCAGCAGGTGTGCTGCGCGTAATGCGTGCCTCTGTGGGCACAGCGCGTGCGTCAATACGTGCTTGGTTTAACCACAAAGCTAGCGCATCGGCGTTCACGTTTTTTAAACTCAGGTTGGCGCGGGTATCGTTAATCGCTAAGTTAGCGCCCGAGCCTAAAGTCTTTTTCACAGAGCCTTCTAAGTTGCGCAGCGCCTCGTCGTAGCTGATGGCACGCTGGCCTCGTAAGTCTTTGGCTTGTGCAGCTTGGGCGCGCATGGCTTGTAGTTGCGCGTCAGCAGCCGCGTGCTGTGCAGGTGCGTCGCGTAGTGTTTTTATGGCCGGCGCTAAACCTACCCACCACACTACAGCCAAGCCTACTAACCATGCTGCAATGGTGATCCAGCGCTGCTCACGCGGTGCTATGCTGGCCCACCACAATTTGATTGCGTTCATGGCGCTACTCCAGGCGTGCTCGGTGCACTAGGCGCACGCGCTACGGCAAGTTCTGACACAACAATACGGTCAGCTTCACTGCGCACAGCCAATCCTGCGGCGCGCAGCTTAGGTTGTAATTCTGATAATTGTGATGCGCCAAGCCCGGTACCTTTGAGGGTGAGTTCGCCATTGGCAAACTCAATACCGCTAGGGGTGGTGGCAGTGGGCGCTGCACCATAGAACTTGGCCATTAAATTCTCAAGGTCGCGGCTGCTTAGGCTGCCGCTGGCTTGGCGCAGCAGGGCTAGCTCGCGCTGCATTTGTACGGGCGCGTCGACGATCACTTTGACTTGCGGAAAATTTTGTGTCAGTAATTGTGTGGTCTGTCCACGCTTAGCCTCTAGGCTGCTGCGCTCTTTCCAGGCCCAGGCATTCAGCCCTAGCAGTTGGGCAACGGCCAACACGAAAGCGCCCAAGCGCGCGGTGCGCCAAGCGGGCGCGGACAAAAGGTCGCGCGCTGTATGGCTAACTTTTTGTAGCCAGCGGTCACTGCCACTCAGTGCAAATGCG
>JAYTPK010000183.1:0-10082 GCA_043747295.1 Polaromonas sp.
CCACCACGTTCATCATCGGCGGCTTCATCATTTTGTGGGCCGAAAAGCTGCAGACTAATGCCACTACCAAAGTGCGCGTCAACGATGTGGACGACATGACGGCGATGGACGCTGTCAAAGTGGGCTTGGTGCAATGCTTGGCGATGATTCCTGGCACCAGCCGCAGCGGTGCCACTATCATTGGTGGCATGCTGCTGGGTTTGTCGCGCAAAGCGGCAACGGATTTTTCATTCTTCTTGGCCATGCCCACACTCATAGGTGCGGGTGCGTACAGCCTGTACAAAGAGCGCGCTGTGCTCAGCATGGCCGACATACCGATGTTCAGCGTGGGCTTGGTGTTTTCGTTTTTCAGCGCTTGGCTGTGTGTGCGCTGGCTGCTGCGCTATATATCAACCAACAGCTTTGTGCCGTTTGCCTACTACCGCATTGTGTTTGGTGCAGTGGTGCTGGTAACTGCGTGGACAGGCTGGGTGAAATGGGCAGCTTGAATTCCCAATTGATTTTTGTCAACGCTAAATTTTTGTATTTTTAAGTCCTCTGCGCCCACTTGAAACTTACGTAAAAAGATAGCTGGATTTTCGATGCTTCGCCGCGAAGATTTCTTGCGAATGCGGTCCTAGGCGAGGTTACGCAACACCTCGTCAGCAGCGCGCGCCCCCGACAGCAGAGCGCCTTCCATGAACCCTTGATAGCTGTAAAACGAGTCGGTGTGCTCACCGGCGAAGTACAGATTGCCCACAGGCTTGGCATACAGGCCTTCGATGGTCGTAAAGTACCCCGGCTGGTTGTTGGTATACGCGCCGCCAAACAGCGGCAGCTGAGACCAGTTTTCCAGGTGCGCTTGCACGTTTCCCGCTGAATTCCTTCTAGCCAAAACGCTGCTGCCGGGGTAGACGCGTTCCAAGTCGCCCAGAAAGGCGTTGGCCTCAGTTTGCAGATTACTTGGGCGCAGACGCGCGCCGCGCTCACCACCCGAAAAATCAGTGAGCACGCCACGTTGCAGGGCTTGCGACTGCGAGGGGTTGGTTTCCCAGGTGGCTTGGTGGTTGGCCAAGTCGCTGTAGCTTGCGCCATTGCTGTTATTGCGCTCATACCACGGCCTGCCTTGAAAGCCGATCATCATCTTGCTGCTGGTGCCGTAGTCCAGCGTGTCGATGGCCAGACGGTTGCTGGCGGGCAAGTTAATGCTGCGGTCAAACTCCACCTGGCGCATCATTGGGGCGGGCAGTGTGAGTACTGCAGCAGCGTGCAGAGTTTGAACAGTGCGACCGGCTGTGGCGAATGTCAGGCTTACGCGGCCGTCCGAGGCGCGTGCCACCCGCACCAGGCGGTGTCCTAGCTGCACAGGCTTGGGCAGTGCAGCTGCCAGTCGTTGGGAGACAGCATCGTTGCCTTCAACGATGTGAAAACGCTCGTCACTAAAAATACCAAACGGTGTGAACCTGCTACGTCGGTTGGCTGCAATGAAAAACAGCAATGACAAGGCGCTTTGGCGGTTGATCTCGCGGCCAAATTCGATGGTGTACGCCACATCAAGCACGCGCCGCAGCAACGGCCCTGCGCCACGTTGCACCAAATAATCTGAAAGTGGTGTGAAATCCAAGCGCCGATCAGTCTCGTTGTAGGCTAGCGCGCTAGGCCCATTGGACAAGCGCGACAGGTCTTCTTTCAACGCAGGTACAAAGGCCCTAAACTCGTTAACGACCTGAGCTTCGCTGTAGTTTTGGCCAAAAAAGTAAAAAAATTCTTTACCCGGTAATCGACTTTCCGCGTAACTCTCCAATGTGAGGCCGTAGGCGGTGGCCAAGCCGCGCAAGGTAACGTGGGTGGTGTCGATCAACTCTGCACCGCGCTCGACGGTTTGGCCAGGAAACAGACCCCTCAAACTCCACGCCCGGCCACCTACGCGGTCGCCCGCTTCAAAAACAGTGGGGCGCGCATTGCGGCGGGCCAGTTGGCTAGCGCAATACAAACCTGCAAATCCAGCACCGACCACCGCGACATCTGCACTACCAGCACCTGGGGCCGCATAGGCTGGCAACAGTGCTGCGCCGCCGAGGCCCGCAATGGTCTTTAAAACCGAGCGCCGCCCAGGCCTGCTTCGCAGTCGCTGTAGCGCCTCGGCAGTGGGTTCACCGCTGCGCTCACAGTGCTGCGCAATGGTCATTAACTGCTGAATCTGTGCAAACAAGCGAGTCCGTGCCATACATTTCCCTTGGTGTTTTTAAGTGATTTCAGCTTACTGAGTTTTTTGTGCGATGACAATAGTTTGTAAATGCAACAATTCATCACAATTGTAAATACAGCAGTTTAAAAGGGAGTAAAAGTCAAGCTCACCAGGTGGGATTGTTCAATCCAAAGCGCGGCATCAAACCAGTTACACAATGCGGCCCAAGCAACCAGCTTGTTGTCAAAATATTAAGCTGGTAAACCGCAAATCGCCGCTTCAACCGCAGCCGCTGCTGCCTGCGGTTTTTCCATCGGGAATAAATGCGTGCCGTCCATCCAGGCCATGCGGCCTTGGGTGACTTTGGCGGTCAGGGCCACGCCTACTGTCTTCATCTCACGCGATTGCAGCCCACCTACAAAAGCGACAGGGCATTTCAAAGGGTGGTGCTTGAGCAGGCTGTCCAAGCCGTCCGGTATGGTGTTGTAGATGTGCGTCTCGATGCGGCGGTCAAAGGATAAATGACGTTGGCTTGCGCCGTGCTCTTGCACATCATGGGTGCCATGGTTCACGTAGTCGCGCAGCGCGGCGTCGTCCCACAGTGCGAAGGCGCGTTTGCTTTTAAAGTGGGCATATACAGCGTCGACATTGGGCCAAGTTTGCTTGCGGTGTTGGCTGACAGCACCGGGCGATATGCGGCCTACTAGATTGGTGGTTTTGATGGCCCCTAATGTGCTGGCGCGCCAGCCGCCAATGACGGGTGCATCCATCAGCACCACACCACGTGCTAAAGCAGGGTGTTTGGCGGCGCACATCAGGCTCAAAATACCGCCCAATGAATGGCCTACTAAATAAGCCGCCTGACCTGCTTTGTCCGATTCGCGTTGCACAAAATCTGCCAGCTGTTGCACCAAATGGGGCCAATTGTCAGTCACTGGATACTTGGGTTCGTGGCCCAATTTGTCTATGGCTTTAACGTTGAATCCACGTTTTTTAAGCGACGCAGTCATCACGCTATAAGTGCTGGCCGGAAAACCATTACCGTGAGAAAAAACAAGCAAGGACATGCTAATGTCTATATCAGCTTGTCTTGCGGCGTGCTAATTTTGCGCAGCGCAATGCTGCGCACATTAGGGGCTTTGAGCGGATTGTCAGTGTGCGCGCCGTTCCACATGGGGTCTTCAATGCTGTCAAACATTTCGCGCAGCTTGTTGCCCCATGCGCCGCGCAGCATTTTCAGGTATGGGTTATTTTCTTCAATGCAGACAATTTTCTCGCTCTTGAGTGCACCCGCTTCGTACACCACCAAGTCCAGAGGCAAGCCTACGGATAAATTAGACTTTAAGGTAGAGTCCATCGACACCAGTGCGCATTTGGCGGCTTCGTCCAGTGGTGTGTCTTAGGTGATCACGCGGTCAAGCACGGGTTTGCCGTATTTGGATTCACCAATTTGAAAGTAGGGTGTCTCAGGCGTAGCTTCAATAAAGTTACCGGCTGAGTAAACCTGAAACAAACGCATGGGTTCATTGCCAATTTGCCCACCAAAAATCAGCGACACATTAAATTCAACGCCTGCTTTCTTGAGCGACTCCGCATCACGCTGGTACACGTGGCGTACCGCTGAGCCCAGCACGCGTGCGGCGTCAAACATGCTTTTGGCATTCCAGATGGTCAAAGGTTCGCCGTCTTCATTTTTGAGTTTTTCAACCTGCAATATCTCACGCACCGACTGACTGATGCTCAGGTTGCCCGCTGACAGCAGCGTCATAAACCGCTCGCCCGGTTTTTCATAAACGATCATCTTGCGAAACGTGCTGATCTGGTCTAAGCCAGAATTGGTACGCGAGTCTGACAAAAAGACCAAGCCTGCTTTGAGTTTGATGCCTACGCAATATGTCATGGTGTGTTCAATTCAAATACGATTATTTAGTAATTATTGCAAACTTGCAGGCAACGTAAACTGCTCTAAAGTGGTTATAACCCCTTGCAACAAAGCATCTGGCTGTGCGCCTGGGCAACGCAGTGGCGCACCATTTGCACGAGTGAAACGCTCACAATTACGCACAGTCAAGCCATCTGAAAATGAAGTGCTAGGATGAAAAAACGCAACTATATCGGTGTTGCGCCTAAACGCAATCCATTGAGCCAACAGTTTTTTGTCTACTTTGTCGTCAGTGTATTTGACTATCCAGTTGTAAAGCCCCATCTTCTCTACCGACTCTGTATTGATGCTGCCTGAGTTGTCATAGTGGCCATGAAACCCGATATAGGTTTTTTGTTGTGGCGTTTCATTGGAAAATTGCCTATTAGTACCGCCTAGAAAAATTCTAGAGCACGAAGATATGCAGTAGCCAGAAACAACGGTTGTCATGCCAAGTTGCCGTAGCAGCTCGCCTGCTGCGTAGCCAGTTGATACATGCCCGCCGTAGGAGTTGCGCAGCACAATAGTTTTGATGGTGGGATTAGCTTCTAAATTACTTTTCAAATTAGGCAGGTCTCCGTCAATAACGGTTCCGCTCATCATCAGCACATCCCCATGGACAGAAAAATCCATAGCTAGCACTGCACCGTGTAGAAAAATGGACAGCGCTACGAATAACTTGCACAAATGATTTTTCATTGGACCTCCAGTTTTTTCAATTGATAAAGTACATCCAGTGCTTCCCGTGGGCTCAAGCTGTCAGGATGTATGGCGGATAAGGCAGCAGCTAATACGCTATGGTTCTCAGAGTATTTAGTGCTTTCAATGGGCGCACTAAATAAATCTACTTGAGACTTTGCGGCGCTCTGCTGGGTTTCAAGCGCTTCTAGCGCATGCCGCGCATGGTTGACCACTGCGGCTGGCACGCCTGCCAGCTTAGCTACCTGTATGCCGTAGCTGCGGCTGGCGGGGCCGGGGTCGATGCTGTGCAAGAAGGCAATGTTGTGGCCGCGCTCTACGGCGCTGACATGTACGTTCACAGCGCCGTGGTGCTTTTCTGGAAATCCTGTCAGCTCAAAGTAGTGGGTGGCAAATAAGGTGAAGGCTTGCGACTTGTGCAAATGTGTAGCAATGCCGCTGGCCAGAGCCAAGCCGTCAAAGGTGCTGGTGCCACGGCCTATCTCGTCCATCAACACCAGCGAATGCGGTGTGGCGCTGTGCAAAATCTGCGCTGCCTCGGTCATCTCCAGCATAAAGGTGGACTGCGCGTTGGCCAAGTCATCCGCTGCACCAATGCGCGTGTGGATAGCGTCAATTGGCCCTAGGCGGCAGGCGCTGGCAGGCACATATGAGCCGATAGACGCTAGCAGTACGATGATGGCGACCTGGCGCATGTAGGTGGATTTGCCGCCCATGTTGGGGCCAGTGATGACCTGCATGCGGGTTTTAGCGTTGAACGCGGTGTTATTGGCGATGAAGTTGCCGCTGGACAACTCAGCCAAGCGCGCCTCTACCACCGGGTGGCGGCCAGCGGTAATGTCGATGCATGGTTCTTTGACAAAGCTGGGTGCGCACCAGTTGAGCGTGAGCGATCGTTCAGCTAGCGCGCACAGTGCGTCTAAAGTAGCCACGGCTTGGGCGCAGCCTGACAAGGCGGGTACGAAGCTTTGCAACTGGTCTAGCAGTTGCTCATACAAAAACTTCTCGCGCGCCAGCGCGCGGTCTTGCGCGCTTAGGGCTTTGTCTTCAAAAGTTTTAAGCTCGGGGGTGATGAATCGCTCGGCATTTTTCAGGGTTTGGCGGCGGCGGTAGTCATCAGGCACTTTGTCTAGCTGGCCTTGCGTGATCTCGATGTAAAACCCGTGCACTTTATTGAACTGCACACGCAGGTTGGCAATGCCAGTGCGGGCTTTTTCTCTGGTTTCCAGGTCGAGCAAAAACGCATCGCAGGTATCGCCAATATTGCGCAACTCGTCCAGGTCTTTGTCAAAGCCATTGGCTATCACTCCACCATCGCGCACCAGTGCGGCAGGCTCTGCCAACAAAGCTTGGCCTAGCAGCTGCGCGCAACCTGCGGGGGGCGTTAAAGCTTTAAAAATACCAATGAAATCGGCCTGTAGTCCAAGTAAATACTGCTCAAGCAGCTCGCATTTTGATAGCGTCTGCTGCAAGGCAACCAGTTCGCGTGGGCGCACTTGGCGCAATGCAATGCGGGCGGTGATGCGCTCAATATCGCTCACCCCTTTAAGTTGTTCACGCAGTTTGTGGGCATGGTTATCGCGTAACTGTGCAATCGCATCCAAGCGCTCTTGCGCTACGCTGCGATCGCGCAGCGGCGACAGCAACCACTTTTTTAGCGCACGGCTGCCCATGCCGGTTTGGCAAGTGTCTAGCAGCGAGAAGAGGGTGGGCGCGTCCTCGCCGCGCAGCGTCAGCGTTAGCTCAAGGTTGCGGCGCGTGGTCAGCGGCAGGTCGATCAAGTCGCCGTCACGCTGCACGCGCAGGCTGCGCACGTGGGGCAGTGCCTTGCCTTGGGTGTGCTCGGCATAGGCCAGCAGGGCGGATGCTGCGGCATGCCCGTGGGTGGTGTCGTCGGCGCTAAAGGCTTGCAAGCTGGCTACTTGTAGTTGGGCGCACAGCTTGGCAAGGCCCAGGCCGCTGTCAAACTGAAAAGCTGGGCGAATAGTCAACGGTATGGCGCTGGAAAATTTCAGTGCTTTGATTTGCTGCTCAAACGCGGGGGTTACGTCACCGCTATAAATCAGCTCGCTGGGGGCAATGCGCGCGGCCCACTGCACCAGCTCGTCGTGGCTGCACTGCGCTAATTGAATTTCGTTTTGCGTGACTGCAAGCCAAGCCAGGCCTAGCTGGTTGCGTGGGGCTTGGTGCACTGCCAGCAGCACCGATTCGGTTTTGTCACTCAGTAGTTCGGTATCGGTCAGCGTGCCGGGCGTGACCACGCGCACTACTTTCCGTTCAACGGGCCCTTTACTAGCACCTACCTCGCCCACTTGCTCGCAAATCGCCACCGATTCACCTAATTTAATCAAACGCGCAAGATAAGTTTCTAGCGAATGAAACGGCACCCCGGCCATCATTACCGGTTGCCCACCCGATTGGCCGCGCTGCGTGAGCGTGATGCTCAGCAGGCGTGCGGCTTTTTCGGCATCGGCATAAAAGACTTCATAAAAGTCGCCCATGCGGTAGAACAGCAGCGTATCGGGAAAGTCTTTTTTAAGCGCCCAATACTGCGCCATCATGGGGGTATGTTCAGCAGCCATGGCTACAAAGCGCGGTGGTCTAAAAAGTAATTACGGCAGAGAAATTACAAAATAACTTGTTGCACGGTCTCGCTAAAGTCGGCGCCATCGCCTTTGTCGCCACCTGTGCCATTGTTGCCACGGCCATCGCGCACCGACAAAGTTTGGCGCAGGCCTGCTTTTTCGCCAGCGCTGGCAAACTTGCTATATTTGCTCAGCACGGTCACTAGCTGGCCATAGATGCGCGGTGCACCAGCCATGCATTCTTGCTGGTCTAAAAAGTCGGCCTCGCCGGTAAAGTTGCCCACCAAACCACCGGCCTCTTGCACCAGCAGCGAGCCTGCAGCCACGTCCCAGGCTTGCAGGCCCGTCTCAAAAAACGCATCGCTAAAGCCTGCGGCCACATAGGCCAAATCCAGCGCGGCTGCACCTGGGCGGCGCATGGCGGCGGTCAGCTTCATTACATCGGTAAACATGGCAATATATTTGGGCATGTCGTCACCGGGGCGAAAGGGGAAACCGGTAGACACCAAGCAGTCTTTCATCTGCGTGCGTTTGGACACGCGAATGCGGCGGTCGTTTAAATACGCGCCACGGCCTTTGGTGGCGGTAAACATGTCGTTGCGCGTAGGGTCGTACACCACAGCTTGTTCTACTTTGCCTTTCACGGCCAGTGCAATGCTCACGCAATAAACCGGAAAGCCGTGGATAAAGTTGGTGGTGCCGTCCAGTGGGTCAATGATCCAGACAAATTCAGAATCTTTCGCGCCAAACTCACGGCCAGACTCTTCAGCCCAAATGCCGTGGCCAGGATAGGCCGTCAGCAGGGTTTCGATGATGGCGGCTTCTGAGGCTTGGTCAACCTCGGTCACAAAGTCGTTGATTTGTTTTTGTGCAACGCGAACCGATTCGATGTCCAGCGCGGCGCGGTTGATGATGGCGCCGGCGGCGCGTGCGGCGCTCACGGCCACGTTAAGCATGGGGTGCAGATTGCTGGACATAAATTGTAGGGGGAAGAGCAAAAAGGGCTGCGCGATGGCAGAGTGATTAAGTGATTTTCCCATGAAATGAACCGTGGCAACGTGTTTTGCCCTGGCGCACTGCTGCCTTAAGGTGAAAAATAGAATTTAATCAATAAAATCAACGATTTAGTAATGCTACCTCTTCGTCTCGTTACAAATACATAGGGTAAACACTTAAAACTAAAAATTAAATGAGATAAGTAACGCAAGTGATTGATATTGCATAATTTTCTGACAGCCAGTACACTACAATTCCATTTGTTCTCCGCTTGTGCAGCGTGCGCTTTGGTGGCCCTGAAAGGAAGTATGTTGAATCCAAACTTAAGAATGATTACCAAATGTATACATTGGCTGGGTTTGGTAACTATTTTCAGTGCTTTGGCCTTGTCGTCAGTACACGCCAAAACCGCCACTAAGAAATCTGCTGCGGCTACTAAAACCTCAGCTAAAACAGCCGCTAAAGCGTCTACCAAAGCGTCGGCTAAATCAGCAGCCAAAAAATCTTCTAAAGCCGAAGCCAAAACGTCTGCAAAATCGTCTGCCAAGCTGTCCAGCAAAGCAAGTGGTAAGCAGGCCATGATTAAAGTGTCTGGCAAAGCAAGCCGCACTAACAAATTATCTGCAAGCGAGGCAAAAATGTCGCGCGGTGCCATGCGCGCTAATCTGCGCGGTGGTAAGGCTGCACCAGCGATGCAGCGTGTGGTGATTCGCGGCAAAAATGGCAAGCGCACCGTTGTAATGCGCCCCGTGCGCCCCGTGCGCCCCGTGCAAGTTGTGCAGGCCGTGGCCCCTACGCCACCGCGCTTGTCGTTTGGCCAAATGGCGGGTTTGCATGGCATGCAAGACGAGCTGGATTTAAAGTCCAGCGTGGCACTGGTGATGGACCAAGACACCCGCGAAGTGTTGTTTAGCAAAAACGATTCTGCTGTGCTGCCCATTGCATCGCTCACCAAGCTGATGACCGGCGTGATTGTGAGCGAAGCGCGCCTGGATATGAACGAGGCTATCGCCATTACCCAAGACGATGTGGACACCGAAAAAGGTAGCCGCTCACGCCTGAAAGTAGGCACCCAGCTGACCCGTGGCGAGCTACTGCTGCTAGCACTGATGAGCAGCGAGAACCGCGCAGCCCACGCCCTAGGCCGCACCTACCCTGGTGGCATGGACCGTTTTGTGCAGCACATGAACGTAAAGGCAGCGCAGCTGAACATGCGCGATACGCGCTACGTAGAGCCTACAGGCCTGTCAAGCCGCAACCAAAGCAGCGCAAAAGACCTGGCCACCTTGGTGGCGCATGCGTCTAACAACAGCCAATTGCGCGAGCTGTCTACCGCGCAAGAGCACCAAGTGGCTGTGGGCGAGAAAACCTTAAACTTTGTCAATACCAACCGCTTAACGCGCAACCCTGAGTGGGAGATTGGCTTGCAAAAAACCGGCTACATCTCAGAAGCGGGCCAATGCTTAGTGATGCAAACCAAAATTGCAGGTCGCAAACTGATCATGGTGTTTTTAGATTCTGCCGGTAAGCTAAGCCGCCTAGGTGACGCTGAGCGCGTGCGCCGCTGGGTCGAAAACAAAAGCGCTGGCGCACCTGCTGCCACACCAGTTAGCGTGAGCGCCAAGCCTTCGCAGGGTTAATTTGCATCAGCTCTTCTGACCCAACTCAATTGGCCGGATATTCGTGGCTGCCCGCCACCCCCACTGTCAACTCC
>JAYTPK010000184.1:0-20592 GCA_043747295.1 Polaromonas sp.
CTCATACTGGGGTACCAGAAATCGGGCGATTCGCATACGCCATCTCGCCTGCACATACCTTTGCGCGCTACCGGTATTGAACGCAAAGTGGTCAGAGGAACTACCGCTTGCGCATGACCACAATAGCGGCCCGGCTAGGTGTGTGCCAATCGACCGATTTCTGGTACTCCAGTATGAGGGCGGATGATGCATACCTAGTCGTGCGTACGTAATCAAGCTGTAAATTGACCTTCGACGACAACTACCTTGGACAAGAACTACCTTAGATAACAATCACCTCAGTTAACAGCCAACCACCCCCGCAGCCGATCAACCCCCTGCTCCAACCGCCCCAAATCCTTAGACGCAAAACACCACCGAAGCCACCCCTGCGCCTGGGGTGCAAACGCATTGCCCGGTGCCAACCCCAAGCCAGCCTCAACCACCAAACGCTTGGCCACCAATAAAGAATCATCAAACCCATCCAGCTTGAAAAAAGCATACATGCCGCCCTTGGCTGCGTGCACCTGCACGCGCGGCGTGGCTTGCAGCAGCGGCACCAGCGTGTCGCGGCAGATTTTTAAATGGGCCACCACGCTGGGCGTCACCTCGTGGCTGCGCGCAAACGCAGCTACGCAGGCACGCTGCACAAACACGGGGGAACACGAGGTGTTGAACTCGATCAACTTGCCCATGTGCGCCACCATCGCTGGCGGCATGATGAGCCAGCCTGTACGCCAGCCGGTCATGAGAAAGCTTTTGCTCACTGAGCCGACGACGATGAGTTTGTCATCAGGCACGCTGATGTCTAAAAAGCTGGGTGCGCAGCCGTTGGCGGTGTCGCCTGCGTAGTACAGCCGCTCATACACTTCGTCAGCCAATATCCACGTGCCTGTGCTGCGGCAGTGTTGCAAGATGGTTTGTTGCTCTGCTTTGGTCAATGTCCAGCCCGTGGGGTTGTTGGGCGCGTTCAGTATCAGCATTTTGGTTTTAGGGGTGACTGCGCTCAGCAGCTGCGCCATGTCTAGCTCCCACGCGCCTGTACTAGATGGCTTGAGCGATACGCAGCGCACTACCGCGCCCATCACCACGGGCTGGGCAGTGAGGTTGGGCCACACTGGGGTGATGGCCACTACCTCGTCCCCCGCGTCAATCAATATTTGGCAGGCCAGCATCAGCGCGTTAACACCACCTGCGGTGATAGCCACGCGGTCAGCGCTGATCTGGTGGGTGGGCGGCAGGTGCAATTTGCTAGCGTAGGCGGCTACCGCAGCACGCAGCTCGGGCAAGCCCAGGTTATGGGTATAAAACGTCTCGCCGGCTTGGATTGACGCGATGGCCGCTTGGCCTATGAACTCGGGCGTGACTTCGTCGCTTTCGCCAAACCAAAATTTGAGCACATCGCTGCGGCCCATGCCGGCGTTGGCTACTTCGCGGATTTTGGATTCTTCTAGGGATTGAATGATGTTTCGCATGGCATCACTTTAGCAGCCAAAGCATGCGCACAGGCTGGCATTTAATTGCTTTTTATGTTAATTTTCGTCATTAATTTAGAAGAATCACGCTAAAAACGCCATGACTAAGAAACAAGCATCCATCTCGCCTAATTCAACCGGCCGCCTAAGCAGCTCTGCGGCTGGCGCTGCCAAGCCGCGCCAGCTACCCAGCGCAGAGTTCACCCCCAGTACCAGCGAGATAGATGAGGTGCTAACGGGCTTAGATAAATTTGACATCCACATCTTGAGCCAGCTACAAACTGACGGCCGCCTAACCAACGCCGAGCTAGCCAACCGCGTGGGCCTGTCCCCTGCACCGTGCTGGCGGCGGGTGCGCAGGCTAGAGACTGAGGGCTATATCAGCGGTTACCACGCAGCGCTGAACCGCCATAAGCTGGGCCTGGGCGTCATTGCTTTCGTGCGGATTTATGCTGACCGCAACACAGGTGAGGTAACGCGCGCCTTGAAGGAGCAATTGATCCAAATGCCCGAGGTCATGAGCTGCCATCACATCAGCGGTGAAGGCTCGTTTGAGATCACAGTCATGGCTACCGACCTAGAAGCGTATTCGCGGTTTGCTATGGATCGGCTGATTAACCTGCCGCATGTGAAAGACTTGCATACCAGCTTTTCACTCGGTGAAGTGAAGGCCTCGCATGAGCTACCGCTGGGGCATTTGCGCACATAGTTGACTGATGGGCACTATTAATTTCATAGCTAGATAAGCAATGAATACTTGGACTACTGGCACTTTTGATTGGTAAAAGTGCTGTTTTGGGTGCTTTCCCTTGCGTTTCCTATGTACTTGTAGTCCAGTTCGTTGTTCTGGGACGCGCGCCGATGTGGCTAACCCCTATGCCAACCGGGTCTGCGCCCCTGATTGGTTGTCACAGGGGTTAACCACATCAGCGCACTTGTAGCAGGCTGGGAGTCAAACGCACAGATTGCCACTTTGATTGAGGCAGTCACAGAGTCAGCCCCACGTGTCTTCAAAAGCATTAACCAGGGCGCGCCGGTGGGATCTTATCGATGCAAAAGCTGCAGCGAGGTGCGGCCCACCAACTTTTGACAACTACTGACTGGCACGCATGTTCGTGGAAGTTGTCCCGGCGATATGTCCCTCCGCCCGCCACGGCTAAACAACGAACAAATGCATTGCCATGGAAGAACCACCCCCCCTAAGAAAATCTATTCGCTACAAATATTATAGCTATATAAGCAATGAATACTTGGACTACAGAGCTATTTGACCACTAAATTGCCACTGAAGCACTGGCATGCAGGCAAATGGCCGCTGCCGCTGCCACATTCAATGACTCCTCACCGCCAGGCTGAGCAATACGCACATGCAGCTGCGCACGCGCCATCAGGTCGGCGCTGACACCCTGCCCTTCGTGCCCTAGCACCCAGTTCAGCGCAGCAGGCAGCTTGCCATGCGACAACAACTGGTGCAAAAATTCACCCTCATGGCTGCTGGTAACAGCCAACGGGTTTTGCAGCAGGGCCACGTCGTCCAGCGACGCAGATTCAACCAGGTGCAGTCCAAAATGCGCGCCCATGCCTGCACGCAGCACCTTGGGTGCCCACAGCGCTACGCTGCCTTTGAGGGCTACCACCTGTGTAAAGCCAAACGCTGCTGCGCTGCGCAAAATGCTGCCTACGTTGCCGGGGTCTTGCAGGCGGTCTAACACCACCGTGCGGCTGGTTGGGTTTAGCGCAACGTCAGCAGGTACATCGCAGACAAAACCTAGGCTGGGCATGGAATCTAGTGCGCTGATTTCGGCCATCAACGCATCAGGTAGTACTATGATTTTTGTAGCTGCTTGAGCAATAGATACTTGGACTACTGCCTGTTTTGATTCCAAAATGAGGGCAATAGAAGGCTTTAGGCCTTTTTGCAGGTAGGCGCTGCACAAATGCTCGCCCTCAATCCATACACGCCCTGTTTTGCGATACGCTGCGCCGTCAGCGGCTAGCTTGCGAAGCTCTTTAAGCAGCGGATTGTCGCGCGAGGTGATGACCAGCGGCTCGGTCATGGGGTGCTTTCGGCTGAGCGCTTAGGTTTTGCGGCCCCGCTGCTGCTGCTGCTAATGTCTGCCTGGGTAGCGGCCATGACGGTTGTGGCTTTGGCGGCTGCAATAGCCTCGCGCACAGGTGCAAAGCTGGTGCGATGCTCAGCGCATGCACCATGCGCTTTGAGTGCAGCCATGTGCACTGCGGTGCCGTAGCCTTTGTGACCCTCAAATCCGTATTGCGGGTACTGGGCGTGCATCGCCTCGCACTGCCTGTCGCGGGTGACTTTGGCAATGATGGACGCGGCTGAGATGGCCTGCACTTTGGCATCGCCCTGCACTATCGCCTCGGCCAGCACGTCCAGCGTAGGGATGCGGTTGCCGTCCACCAGCACTTTCACGGGTTTCAGGCGCAGGCCCGCCACCGCGCGTTGCATGGCCAGCATGGTGGCTTGCAAAATGTTCAGGCGGTCAATTTCTTCTACGCTGGCTTGGCCCACGCCTACGCACAGGGCTTTGGCGCGAATTTCGTCGTACAGCTTGTCGCGTTTTAGAGCGGTGAGTTTTTTGGAGTCTGCCAAGCCTTTAATCGGGTTAGCATCGTCCAAAATCACCGCTGCCGCCACCACATTGCCCGCCAGCGGGCCGCGCCCTGCCTCGTCTACACCAGCTACCAAGCCAGACACGTCCCACACCAAGGGCACTTGCTGCATGACCAATGGCTTGGCTTTGCGCGCACCTGGTTTGGTGGCGCTGCGGGGTTTAGTGGCTGATAACTTGGGCGATGGCATGGCTGGCGAGCTGCAGGGTGTCGCGCTGCAGCTGGGCGTGCAGGGCGGTAAAACGGTGTTGTAGTGCGTGTATTTTCTCAGGTTGTGCCAACCAATCTAGAAGTGCTTTGGATAAAGCTTGCGGCGTGGCTGCCGACTGCAAAAACTCAGGCACTACAAAATCGCGGCACAAAATGTTAGGCAGGCCCACCCAAGGCTGCAGCTTTTTACGCCGCATCATCTGCCAGCTGAGCCAGTGCATGTTGTAGGCAATCACCATGGGACGCTTAAACAACGCGGCTTCTAGCGTGGCGGTGCCACTGGCGATCAAGGTCACATCACACGCTGCCAGCGCGGTGTGTGACTGGCCATCTAGCAGCTGCACTGTGCCTTGCTGATTTGCAGTCGAATCAGCCTCGCCCACTTTCACACCCGCACGCTGAGCCTGTGCAGTGATAGCAGCACGCAAACCTGGTGCGCAGGGAACTATAAATTTGATAGCTGGCTGATCAATAGATACTTGGACTACAGCCTTAAAGAACACTTCAGCCAGGTACTGCACCTCAGATGCGCGGCTACCGGGCAGCACGGCGATGACGCGGTCGTTGTCTGCCAACGCCAGCGCGCGCCGCGCAGCCTGCCTGTCTGGCTGCAGGGGAATAGTGTGCGCCAACGGGTGGCCTACATAGGTGGCGGGAATGCCAGCTTGGTCATACAGTGGTTTTTCAAAAGGAAAAATACACAGCACATGGTCTACGGCTTGGCGGATCTTTTCAATCCGTTCGGGCCGCCATGCCCAAATGCTGGGGCTGACAAAATGCACTGTCTTTACACCGCGTGCTTTGAGCTGGGTTTCTAGCTCAAGGTTAAAGTCTGGTGCGTCGATGCCGATAAATACGTCAGGCGGGTCAGCCAGTAGGCGCTGCAACAGCTGTTTGCGAATGTCTACGATCTCGCGGTAGTGGCGCAGCACTTCCACATAGCCACGCACCGCCAATTTATCGCTAGGCCACCAAGCGGTAAAGCCAATCCTTGCCAACTGCGGCCCGCCAATGCCAAAAGCTTGCACCTGCGGCCACTGCTGCTGCAGGCCTTGCAACAGCAGGCTGCCTAGCAAGTCGCCAGAAGCCTCGCCAGCCACCATGGCCACGCGCAGCGCAGCTTTAGTCATAACTTACAGCTTTAGTCATAGCACGCAAATTTAGTCATGGAAGTCGGCTTTAGTCATATCGCAATCTGAAGCAACACAGCGGCCAAGCTTGTCGTGCTAACGCACAATGCCGCGTTGCGCAGACACTTTCGCTAAAAAGCCATTCATCATCTGCACATCAGCCTGCGCCTCAGGGTGGCTAGCTGCCAATTCGTTGATTTTGGCCATAGCAGCTTCTAAGGACAACTCATCGCGGTACAGCGCTTTGTGCATGGCTTTGACAGCGCTGATACGCTCAGGGCTAAAGCCACGGCGGCGCAGGCCTTCATAGTTCATGCTGCGCGCAGCCGCGGGCTGGCCTTGGCACATCACAAAAGGCGGTAAGTCAGCAAATAACAGCGAGCACATCGCCGTCATGCTGTGCGCACCAATGCGTACAAACTGGTGCACCACGGTAAAGCCACCCAAAATCACAAAATCGTCCACCACCACATGCCCGGCAAGTTGCGAATTGTTGGCAAAAATAGTGTCGTTACCCACAATGCAGTCGTGCGCTAAATGCACATAGGCCATCAGCCAGTTACGGTCGCCCACACGCGTCACGCCACCACCGCCGGGCGAGCCCATATTTAAAGTGCAAAACTCGCGGACGGTGTTGCCATCGCCAATGATCAGCTCGCAGGGCTCGCCTGCATATTTTTTATCTTGCGGTATAGCACCCAGCGACGTGAACTGAAAAATGCGGTTGTCTTTGCCTATGGTGGTGTGGCCCTCAATCACCGCATGCGGCCCCACCGTGGTGCCTGCACCAATTTTTACGCGTGGGCCAATCACACTATACGGCCCCACCGACACGCTGCTGTCTAGTTGAGCCTTAGGGTCGACTATGGCCGTGGGATGAATCAGAACGCTGCTCACCTTGCGCCCTTAGCTAATGCTGCGCATGGCGCAAGTCAGCTCAGCCTCAACCGCCAGCTCATCACCCACCATGGCCTTGGCCTGAAACTTAAATATACCTGCCCTCATGCGGCCCATGGTGACATACAAGGTCAGCTGGTCACCCGGCTCCACAGGGCGCTTAAAACGCGCGCCATCAATGCCTGCAAAGTAGTACAACGTGTTGGCATCTGGGGTCAAATCCAGCGCATCGAACGCAAGTAGCGCCGCAGCCTGCGCTAGGGCCTCTAGCATCAGCACACCTGGCATGACTGGCCGATGCGGAAAGTGTCCCGTGAAATATGGCTCATTGATGGTGACGTTTTTAATCGCTTTGATCGATTTACCTTTGTCGATCTCTAGCACACGGTCTACCAATAATATCGGGTAGCGGTGCGGCAGTTGGGTCAGAATTTTATGAATGTCCATCATGTTGTAGTGCTCTTTTTATGTGGTGTCGTGTTGTCTAAAGCTTGCTCTAGCGCCCTTACGCGCTCGCGCAGCTTGTGCAATTGTTTCAGGGATGCAGCGTTTTTTTCCCAGCTGGCATTGTCGTCGATAGGAAACATGCCGGTGTAATTGCCTGCTTGCTGAATAGAGCGTGTCACTGTCGTTGCAGCAGAGATATGCACATGGTCTGCAATGCTTAAATGGCCCAAAATAATGGCACCACCGCCCACAGTGCAGTGCGCGCCGATGGTGGCACTGCCCGCTACACCTGCGCAACCGGCCATGGCAGTGTGCGCGCCTATGCGCACGTTGTGCCCGATCTGGATCAAATTGTCTAGCTTCACACCGTCTTCAATCACAGTGTCCTCCAGCGCGCCGCGGTCAATGCAGGTGTTGGCACCAATTTCTACATCATTGCCAACACGCACGGCGCCAAGCTGTTCTATTTTTACCCACGGCATGGCTTTAGCTGCGCCAGATGCGATAACGTTGAAGGTGTCAGGGGCAAAGCCAAAACCATCAGCCCCAATCACTACGCCGCTGTGCACGATGCAGCCCTGGCCTATAGCGCAGTTCTCGCCCACCGTCACGCGCGACTTGAGCACTGTGCCCGCACCAATGCGTGCCCCGCTTTCTATCACACACAAAGGCCCTACACTGGCACTAGCATGTACCTGGGCTGTAGTGTGCACCACTGCGCTGGCATGCACGCCAGGCTCTGGCGCTTGGCCACTGTGCTTGCGCCACCACTGCGTGAGCCGCGCAAAATACAAATAAGGATCATCTGTGACGATGCAAGCGCCGCGCTGCTGGGCGGCATCCGCCATGGCTGGCGACACAATCACGCAGCCTGCTTGCGCTGTGCGCAGCTGGCTTGCATATTTAGGGTGGCTTAAAAATGACAAATCCGCAGCGCCTGCGGATTGCAAGGGCCATAAACGCGTAATGCGTAAATCGCCCGGACCGTGGAGAGTGCCGCCTAGTGCTTGAACCAATTCAGATAGGGTTGCAGACAAGTGGGCACCCAACTAGATCAGTTATTTACCAGGTGCAGCGGCGTTGAGCGCCTTGATCACTTTCTCGGTAATGTCGTGCTTGGGGTTCATGTAGACCGCCTCTTGCAGCACTACATCGTACTTTTCTTGCTCAGCCACTTGTTTGACGATGCGGTTGGCACGTTCGAGAACACCCTGCAGCTCCTCATTTTTGCGAGCATTCAAGTCTTCTTGAAATTCACGGCGCTTGCGTTGAAAGTCTCGGTCTTGCTCAACCAATTGCTTTTGGCGAGTAGTACGTTGGCTTTCGGCCAATGTAGGCGCCTCACGTTCAAAACGTTCGGTGGCAGTTTTCAAAGTATTGCCTACCTCGGTCAGTTCTTTTTCGCGCTTAGAAAATTCAGCCTCAAGCTTGGTTTGTGAAGCTTTGGCAATATTAGCTTCGCGAAAGATTCGGTCGGTATTGACAAAGCCTACCTTGAACTCTTGCGCGCTGGCAGGCGTGCACCAAGCAGCGGCAAAAAAGCTGAGCAATACTAAAATTTGGCGATTAAAAGTCATCATTAGAAAGAGGTTCCGATCTGGAATTGTACTGGTTGGATTCTATCCCCGGGAAACTTGCGTAGCGGCCTTGCGTAGGCTAATTTTAATGGACCAATTGGCGAAATCCAACTAATACCCCCGCCCACGGAGGCACGCAGGGTGCCAAAGTCATATCTTTCAAATTCGCTGTAAGCATTGCCTGCGTCTACAAAACCAAATAGTCGCAAAGTACGGTCGCTGCCTGCGCCTGGAAACGGCACCAGCAACTCAGCATTTACAACGGCCTTTTTGGCACCACCAATGTAAGAGCCCGTAACGTCACGCGGTCCCAAGCTGCCTTGTTCAAATCCACGTACAGACCCTAGACCGCCCGTGTAAAAGTTTTTAAACACTGGGAAAGACCTGTCGGCCAAACCTTTACCCCAACCCAGTTCACCGTTCAAAGCTAACGTGATCTTTCTGGTAATTGGATAGTAATACTGGTTTTGGTAGGAAGCACGCAAATAACGCGAATCGCCTGCAATGCCCCATTCACCATTCACCCGCTGGTACATGCCTTGGTTGGGTGCCAGCGCGCTGTCGCGTGAATCGCGTGCCCAGCCGACAGTAAGCGGGAAGTTGGTGCTCGAGCTACCAAACTGGTTGGCATAAGCCACATAGGCTGCCGGGATATTAGTTCCGGCTTTGATTTTTGTGTTTTCTACACCTAAGCCAAAAAATACTGTGTCTACCTCGGTAAACGGCACGCCAAAACGCACGCTACCTCCGGTGGTGATCAGTTGATAGTCACCGCCTTGGTCATTCAAAGGTTTGGTACTACGGTAGAACACATCGAAGGTGCGAGACACGCCATCGGCCGTGAAATAAGGGTTAGTGCTGTTGATGGATAAGGAGCGGTTGGACTTGGATGTGTTGAGATCAATACCCAAATAGTTGCCACTGCCAAACACGTTTTCTTGGGCAATTTTGAATTGGAAAGTGAATTTTTCGCTGCTCGAAAAACCAGCGCCCAGCTGCAAGTTACCAGTAGGCTTTTCGGCCACAGTCACCAGCACATCAATTTGGTCAGGGGAACCTGGAACATCCACGGTCTCGACGTTGACCTCTTTGAAATAACCCAAACGGTCTACACGGTCACGCGATAACTTGATTTTGTCACCATCGTACCAACTGGCTTCAAATTGACGAAACTCTCGGCGAATGATCTCATCACGCGTACGGACGTTGCCAGCGATGTTGATTTTGCGCACATAAGCGCGCCGAGACGGATCGGCTTGCAACGTCAAACTTACGCGGTTATTGGTGCGGTCAATATCGGGTTTAGCTTGCACTTGCGCAAACGCATAGCCAAAGCTGCCAAAATAATCGCTGAACGCTTTGGTGGTTTGGGCTACCTGCTCAGAGTTATACGGCTCACCGGGCTTAATGGTGACCAGAGTTTTAAATTCATTATCCCGATTGAGATAATTTCCATCCAGCTTGACATCTGACACCGTGTACTGCTCGCCTTCGGTGATGTTGATCGTCAGAGTAATGTCTTGTTTGTCTGGCGAAATCGCGACTTGGGTAGAGTCGATTTTGAACTCAAGGTAACCACGGGTGAGGTAGTAAGAACGCAAAGACTCTAAGTCAGCATTCAGCTTGGTACGAACATAGCGATCGTTTTTGGTGTACCAACTAAGCCAACCGGTGGTGTCTAAATCAAACAGCCCCAGCAGCGTGCCTTCGCTGAAGACCTTTGAGCCTACGATGCGAATATCTTTGATTTTGGCAATGTCGCCTTCGACCACGTTGAAGTTCAAATTCACGCGGTTACGCTCAATCGGCGTAACGGTGGTGACCACTTCAGCGCCATAAAGGCTGCGCCCGATGTATTGGCGTTTAAGCTCTTGCTCTGCCCTATCGGCCAGTGCCTTATCAAAAGGCCTGCCCTCAGTCAAGCCTACATCACGCAATGATTTGACCAAGGCTTCTTTGTCGAACTCTTTGGTACCCGTGAAGCTCACATCGGCTACTGTCGGGCGCTCTTCAACAATCACTACCAGCACATTGCCCTGCACGTCGATGCGCACGTCTTTGAACAAGCCCAGCGCAAACAGCGCACGAATAGCTGACGAACCCTTTTCGTCACTGTAGTCCTCACCCACCCTAAAGGGTAACGAAGCGAAAACCGTACCTGGTTCAACACGCTGCAAGCCCTCTACACGGATATCGCTGACTGTAAACGGGTCAACCGCCCAAGCATTAGCTACAAAGGCCAGTGCGGCCAGCGCACAAGCAGAACGATTCAACACATTTTTTGTTTGTTTATTCATACACCAATTAAAACCTTGCCCACTTGCTGTAGTAGTCCAGCAGGCTTATAAAAATTGCTCCATCAATCGGCTGACATCGTTAAATAACGCAATGGCCATCATGGCAAACAATATCGCCACACCACCGCGCTGAAACCTATCGAGCCATACATCAGTCACTGATTTACCCGTCACGGCCTCCCACAGATAATACATGAGGTGCCCACCGTCCAAGACTGGCAAGGGCAACAAATTCAATACACCTAGGCTCACACTGATCAACGCTAAAAACAACAAGTATTGCACCACACCTAAGCTGGCAGACTTACCCGCCACGTCAGCAATCGTTAATGGACCGCTGAGATTCTTAAGTGATGCCTGCCCTATCAGCATCTTGCCCATCATGCGGACAGTCAGCGCTGAGATCTCCCAAGTTTTGACAAACCCACGCCCTAGCCCTTCTAAAGCGCCATAACGTACTTGCACCCATTCAGGGCTAGAGCCCACATAAGCACCGATTTTGCCTACCCACAATGCGCCTTCTTTGGCTGCAGTTGGCGTCACCTGCAAAGACAACTCTTGGCCTTGGCGCACCACAGTCCATTGTTTTTTAACTGCTTGGTCGCCCTGCACGCTGGAACGGATAGCCTCGCGCAGTTGCATACCATCTGCAATGGGGGTGTCTGCAATGCGTATAACTAGATCATCTTTTTTCAGGCCAGCCGTATCGGCAGCTCCGCCGACAACCAGCTCGCCCATCAAGGCTTTGGTCCAGGCAATGCCCACCCCGATCTGGCGAAACATTTGTGCATTGGCCTCTTGCACTTGCAGTTTGCTCAGCGGCAAGCTGACATCGCGCGCGCTGCTAGAACCTGCATCGCGCACGCGCAGTTGCAAATCTTTACCATCTAAAGCACCCTGGGTGCTTAGCCAGCGTATGTCGTCCATAGACCGCACGTCTTGTAACTCTTGGCCCATAAAAGCGGCCTGAATTACCTCTTCACCTCCACGCAAACCACTTTGATAAGCCAGCGATGCAGCTTGCGGCACAGCCAAAATAGCACGCGCCTCTTGTCCGCCTATCCAACTGACGGTGGCATACAGCAACACAGCCAGTAGCAAATTGGCAATCGGCCCCGCAGCCACAATGGCTACGCGCGAGCGCAAAGGCTGCGTATTGAAAGCCACATGGCGCAGCTCAGGCGGCACGGGCGCTTCACGTTCATCGAGCATCTTGACATAGCCGCCTAACGGGAACGCAGCAATAACGAATTCGGTATCTTGACCAGGATGCTGTTTTTTAGGTTTCCAAGTCAACAGCGGTTTGCCAAAACCTACCGAGAAACGCAACACTTTCACACCACACGCTACCGCCACACGGTAATGACCATATTCATGAACAGCAATGAGCAATCCTAAAGCCGTAATAAAGGCCACTATCGTCAACATATTTATCCCTTTAAAGTGGCGACATAGCGCCAAGCTGCTGCGCGGCTATCTGCATCAATCTGCATTAAATCAGCTAGGCTGCCGGGATTGGACGGTACTACGGAACTTAAAGTTTCCAAGTTCACTTGGTGGATGTGGTCAAAACGGATTTCACCGTCTAAAAAAGCTTGCACTGCCACTTCATTGGCCGCGTTAAGCACCGCTGTCGTGCCCTGTGGTGCGCGCATAGCCTCCCATGCCAGCTGCAGGCCAGGAAAACGCTGCACATCCGGGGCCTCGAATGTCATGGCGCCCACTGTCGCCCAGTTAAGTGCCTGTGCGCCGCTGGCCATTCGTTCTGGGTAGGCAAAGCCATAAGCAATGGGTACACGCATGTCCGCATTACCTAGCTGCGCCACCACTGAAGTGTCGTAGTACTGCACCATAGAGTGGATGATGGACTGCGGGTGCACCACCACCTCAATTTTCTCGGGCGGCATATCAAACAGATAATGTGCCTCGATCACTTCCAAGGCTTTGTTCATCAGCGTGGCTGAATCCACCGAAATTTTGCGACCCATAACCCAATTGGGGTGCGCTACGGCCTGCTCGGGCGTGATGTCTTTAAAACTGGCAGCGTCCCGCGTTCTAAACGGCCCGCCAGACGCTGTCAAAATAATCTTCTCCACCCGGCTGGTCCAGGTGTCGCGTTGCTCAGGCAAGCTTTGCAAAATTGCAGAGTGCTCGCTGTCTATCGGCAATAGGGTCGCACCGCCCTGCGCTACGGCTTGCATAAACAGTGCGCCACCCACTACCAAGGCTTCTTTATTGGCCAATAGCAGCCGCTTGCCCGCCTTAGCCGCAGCCATACTGGGTGCCAGCCCGGCAGCTCCGACGATGGAGGCCATCACAATATCGGTTTGACTGCAAGACGCTACATATTCAATAGCTGCTTGAGCAGTATCTACTTGGACATTGAGCTTATTTTCTTGTATTTTTTGAGCTAAAACAGCTGCTGCCTGGGCATCCGCCATCACGGCAATTTGTGGTTTGAACCGCATGCACTGCGCAAGCATTTCGTCCACTTGGGTGTTGGCCGTGAGCGCAAACACCTCATAACGTTCGGGGTACCGCGCCAGTACATCTAAGGTATTTTTACCGACAGATCCTGTGCTACCTAATACGGTCACGCGTTGCAAAGTCATATCGGCTGCAACTCGATTATGCCAATAACGCCATCAGCATCATTGCCAGAGGCATAGTAGGCAGCAAGGCATCTACACGATCGAGCACTCCACCATGGCCCGGCAACAATTGGCTAGAGTCTTTAGCCCCAGCGCTGCGCTTGACCAATGACTCCACCAAATCACCCACCACGCTCATAGCGCACATAAACAGCACTGCTAAGACTAATAACCACCAGCCACGTGCTGCCAAACGAGTGTACAAGCTAGCCTCAGTGATCCCCAAACCTGCTTTGTCCAGGTAAATCCACACCGCTGCAATCAGCAAAACGCCCACCATGCCGCCCCACACACCTTCCCAGCTTTTACCTGGGCTGATGCTGGGTGCTAGTTTGCGCTGTCCAAATCGACGTCCGGCAAAATAAGCAAATACATCAGCACCCCAGACCAAGACCAAGACAGACAGCAATACGTTGATGCCCATCACACGGGCGCGCGCCACAGCCAGCCAAGCCAACGCAAGCAAGACGACACCGCCAATGATGCGTATCCAGCGGTGTATGGACGACCACTGCGCAACGCCGCGATAGAGCAACCATCCTCCCAGCAAAACCCACGCGCTGCCCGCTAGCACCCACAGCATGGGCAGATTACTGTAAGGCAGCCCCAGCTTCCATGCCACGACGCACAACACAACGCAGTCCAAAGCAATCAGCCAAGACGATTTTTTGGTGTAGCCATTAAGCTGGCCCCATTCCCAAGCCGCCAGCCCCATCAAGATCAAGGCCACAGCCATAAACCACTCCGACTGCGGCGCAAACAACGCTGGTAGCAGCATTGCCAGCAGCACTAAAGCGGTGATCACGCGTTGTTTCAACATAGCTTGTTTTGCTTCACTAGGATGACTCAGACACTATCGCCGCAGGTGCATGTACCTTGGCATTTGCCGCTACTTGTTCCGAAGTTTTACCAAACCGCCGCTCGCGGCTTGCATAGTCAGCTAAAGCTGCATCAATAGCAGCCTCATCAAAATCAGGCCACAGGGTTTGCGTGAAATGCAGCTCACTGTAGGCGCTTTGCCAGAGCAAAAAATTGCTGATGCGGTATTCGCCACCCGTGCGAATCACTAAATCAGGGTCTGGCACATGCGACAGTGCCATGGCTTGGTGCAGATTATCTTCAGTGATGGGCAACCCCTTAGCTACTAATTTGTTAGCCGCCTGAGCAATATCCCATCGACCTCCGTAGTTAAAACATACGTTAAGCACAATGCGCTGATTGTTTTGTGTGTCAAGCTCAGCCTGCGCAAAACCTGAGCTCACTTTGTCTGACATGCGACTGCGATCACCAATAAAGCAAATGCGCACGCCACTGTCTTTGAGTGGTTGCACCTCACGCGACAAGGCGCTGGCGAGCAAGTCCATCAAGCCAGATACTTCGTCGTTGGGGCGATTCCAGTTCTCAGATGAGAAGGCAAATACGGTGAGCACCTTGACACCGCGTTCGCTGCAGATGCGCACGCAGCGACGCAGTGATTCAACGCCCTGCCTGTGGCCCGCCACACGCGGTAGAAAACGTTTGTTAGCCCAACGCCCATTGCCATCCATCACGATGGCAATGTGATGTGGAATGGGGCTCTGAGGTGCGGTCAAAGTGGTATTTTTACAAAGATGCTTTAGACAGGCTACTTATACCGACAAAATTTCTTTTTCTTTGTCCGTTACCAAGCGGTCCACATCGCCGATGTACCTGTCGGTCGTTTTTTGTACTTCTGCCTCAGCCCGCTTTTGATCGTCTTCAGAAGCTTCTTTGTCTTTCACAAGCTTCTTGACGTTATCGTTGGCATCGCGGCGCAGATTGCGCACCGCAATTTTTGTGCTCTCGCCTTCGTTGCGTACCAGTTTGGTCATCTCTTTGCGGCGCTCCTCAGACATGGCGGGCATCGGCACACGAATCAACTCACCCATGGACGATGGGTTGACACCCAGGTCGCTATCGCGAATGGCTTTTTCCACCTTAGCGCCCATACCTTTTTCCCACACTTGTACGCTGATCGTTCGCGAGTCCAGCAGACTCACGTTAGCCACTTGGGATAGAGGCACTTGGGAGCCATAGTATTCCACCATGACGCTGTCCAAAATAGCCGGGTTAGCGCGGCCAGTGCGGATTTTTCCGAGGTTGCTTTTCAAGGCATCAATTGACTGCGTCATCTTGCCTTCGGTGGTTTTTTTAATGTCTGCAATACTCATAAAGACTCCAACTTACCGATAAATTGATTTACACGTGCACCAAGGTGCCTTCGTCTTCGCCCATGACCACACGCTTTAGCGCGCCGTTTTTAAAAATACTGAACACTTTGATAGGCAGCTTTTGGTCACGGCACAGCGCAAAGGCTGCTGCGTCCATCACACCTAGGTTTTGGCGCATCGCCTCATCAAAAGTCAGCTTACTGTAGCGTGTAGCAGTCGGGTCTAGCTTAGGGTCAGCCGTATACACACCGTCCACCTTGGTAGCTTTAAGAACAATTTCAGCGCCAATCTCAGCACCGCGCAAAGCTGCAGCTGTATCGGTCGTAAAAAACGGGTTTCCGGTACCAGCCGCAAAAATAACGACTTTACCTTCTTCAAGGTATTGCAGAGCCTTAGGACGAATATATGGCTCTACGACTTGCTCGATATTGATAGCGGACATTACGCGGGCAATCAAGCCGGCATTGTTCATCGTATCGGCCAAAGCCAAGGCATTCATCACCGTGGCCAGCATGCCCATGTAATCAGCAGTAGCGCGGTCCATGCCAACAGAGCCGCCTGCGACACCGCGAAAAATATTGCCACCGCCAATGACCACGGCCACCTGCACGCCCAGCTCAGTGACTTCTTTGATCTCGTGCACCATGCGCATGATGGTGGCGCGGTTGATACCAAAAGCATCGTCGCCCATTAACGCCTCGCCCGAGAGTTTTAACAATATTCTTTTGTGCGCTGGCATGGGGTAAGGTCTCCTGTAGGGTGTAGCTGCAATTATCAGCGATGTTGGCGATGTTTTTGGGTGGAAAAAAAGCGGTAAATTTGCACTTACCGCTTGTTTCTCAGCTTGTATTTTTCCGCTTGTATCGGGCTATCACTGAATTAACCCTCAACAACGCTCCTGCACAACGTTCAAATTAGGCGGCTTTAGCAGCAGCAATCTGTGCTGCCACTTCAGCAGCGAAGTCGTCAACTTTCTTCTCAATGCCCTCACCCACCACGTACAAGGTAAAACCCTTGACCACGGTGTTAGCGGCTTTAAGCATAACTTCCACAGTTTGCTTGTCGTTTTTAACGAAAGACTGATTCAGCAAAGCTACTTCTTTGAGGTACTTTTGTACCGAGCCATCAATGCGCTTGGCCACAATCTCGGCGGGCTGGGTAGGCTTGCCTGCGGCAGTGGCCACAGCGGCGTCTTCAGCGGCTTTAGCGGCAGCTACGCTGCGCTCACGTTCGATCAGCTCAGCAGGCACTTCAGCGCTGGTCAAGGACACAGGCTTCATAGCGGCAATGTGCATGGCGGTGTCTTTGGCAGCGGTCATGTCACCCGTATGCTCTACCACCACGCCAATGCGGGTGCCGTGCAAGTAAGTAGCTACTGTGCCTTCAAAGCGCTTGAAACGACGGAAAGTCATGTTTTCGCCAATTTTGCCGATCAAACCCTTGCGCACGTCTTCTAGCGTTGGGCCGAAGCCGTCAGCGCTGTGCGCCAAAGCTCCCAAAGCCTCAACAGTAGCTGGGTTGTGCGCGGCCACCAAAGTAGCTGCAGCGTTGCACAAAGCCAAGAAGCTGTCGTTTTTGGTGACAAAGTCGGTTTCGCAGTTCACTTCGATCATGGCCGACGCTGCGCCTTGCATACCCAAAGCTACTACGCCCTCAGCGGTCACGCGGGCGCTGGCTTTGCCAGCTTTGTTGCCCAGCTTAACGCGCAAAATTTCTTCGGCTTTCACCATGTCGCCAGCGGCTTCGGTGAGGGCTTTTTTGCACTCCATCATGGGCGCATCGGTTTTGCCGCGCAGTTCAGCGACCATGCTTGCTGTAATTGCAGTCATTGCAGTCATTTTGAATCCTTGAAAAATACTAGAAAAAAGGGGCTACTGGAGCCCCTTTGACAAATAGTCGGGGTGTTAAGCCTTGGCGGCTTCTTGCACTTCAACAAACTCGTCGTTACCGGCTACAGCCTTGACCACTTCGGTCACGGCGTTGGCACGGCCTTCAATGATGGCATCAGCCACACCACGGGCGTACAAAATCACAGCTTTGGACGAGTCGTCGTTACCAGGGATGATGTAGTCAATACCTTCTGGGGAGTGATTAGAGTCCACAATACCGATGATAGGGATGCCCAGCTTGCGCGCTTCTTGCACTGCAATCTTGTGGTAGCCCACGTCGATGATGAACAAAGCGTCAGGCAAAGCTGGCATGTCTTGAATGCCGCCAATGTCTTTTTCCAGCTTTTCCATCTCACGTGCAAACATGAGTTGTTCTTTTTTGCTCAACGCATCCAGACCAGCTTCTTGCTGGGTTTTCATTTCTTTCAAACGCTTGAGAGAAATTTTCACCGTTTTGAAGTTGGTCAGCATACCGCCCAACCAGCGCTGGTTCACAAACGGAACGCCCGCACGGTTAGCTTCTTCAACGATGGTCTCGCGCGCGGTGCGCTTGGTGCCGATCATCAAAATGGTGCCGCGATTAGCGGACAGCTGACGCACAAACTTCATTGCGTCCTCGAACATCGGCTGCGATTTTTCGAGATTGATAATGTGGATTTTATTGCGATGGCCGAAGATGTACGGTGCCATCTTAGGATTCCAGAAACGGGTCTGGTGGCCGAAGTGGACGCCTGCGTCCAACATTTCGCGCATAGAAATTGCCATGATGTGTAACTCCAAAGGTTAGGTCTTAAAGACAGCTCGTTTTGCAATGCGGAGGTACCAAACAGCGCAATTCAACAACTCTTGAACTTGGCTTGATAATCACTGCACAACAACACCTTGATGAACTGTTTTGCGAATAACTCTGCTAAAAATCTAGAAATTAGGCTTTTTAGCAAAGCTACTGATTATAGCACCCTACCCGCCTTTAGAGATGACTCAATCCACCACCCCACGCAGCGACTTACACACCACGCGCCTTGCTATTGAGCGCGGCCACAGCACTGCCGCGCAAGAAATGGCGCTGTCGCTGGCCATTGCGAAGTCTGATGCCTGCCAGCATACTTTTTTAAGCTTAAACCTATCTGGTGCCCATGCGGCTGCGCAAGCGGCTCTTCCAGGCCAAGCTTTGGCGGGATTGGCCATCTCTGTGAAAGATTTGTTCGATGTAGCAGGCCAAGTGACTGCATCAGGCTCGACCGTGCTGGCTGATAGCCGCCCTGCAGTGGTTGACTGCCCAGCCGTGGCGCGCCTAAAAGCAGCTGGCGGTGCAGTGTTGGGCCGCACCAATATGGTGGAATTTGCTTTCTCAGGGGTGGGCTGTAACCCGCACCATGGCACGCCCGTGAACCCCTGCGACGCGCAGGTAGCGCGCATCCCGGGTGGTTCGTCCAGCGGGGCGGCGGTGTCGGTGGCCAGCGGGGCGGCGTTTATTGGGCTGGGGTCTGACACTGGCGGCTCGCTGCGCATACCAGCGGCTTTGTGTGGGATTGTGGGTTTTAAGCCCACGGCGCGCACCGTGCCCACCGACGGTGCCATCCCGCTGTCTTCCACGCTTGACACCGTGGGTGCGTTGACCCGCTCGGTGCGCGACGCTATCACGGCTCACGAAATTTTGTCAGCCACCAAAGTCACTCACGCGGCATTGGATTTGCGCACATTGAAGCTGGCCGTGGCCCACACCACCATGCTGGACAGCCTGGAGCCCGCCGTCGCCCAAGCCTTTGAGCGCAGCTTGCAGTTACTGCGCGCTGGCGGGGCGCAGATTGAGGACATCAAGCTGCCTGAGATAGCCGATTTAGGCAGTATTCAATCACGCGGCGGCTTCTCTGCCCCTGAGGCACAGGCTTGGCAGCGCGCACGCGGCGTGTGGCCTGACCGCAAAGGCGAATACGACCCGCGCGTAGCCCAGCGCATCGCCATGGCCGACAACATGAGCGCTAGCGACTACGTCACCCTGCACGCCGCCCGGCTAGACTGGATACAGCGCACCCACCGCGCCCTGACTGCCTACGATGCGGTGCTCTCGCCCACCGTGCCCATCACCGCACCGCCGATTGCCAGCCTAGCACCGGCCACTGGGCACCATGCCGAGCAGGACGCATTACGCGACGCCGAGTTTTGGCGCGTCAATGCTCTGCTACTGCGCAACACCAGCGTGGTCAATATACTAGACGGCTGCGCGATTAGCCTGCCCTGCCAACTACCCGGCCAACTCCCTGTGGGGTTGATGCTGTGGCATGGCGCAATGCACGACAATACGGTACTGCAACTGGCACTGTGGGTAGAAGCTCAATTAGCCAAGTCACTACAAAAATGATAGCTATCCAAGCAATAAATGCTTGGACTATCGGCATATTTAAGCACTTTTTTACATGAAAATAGCCGTTATAGGCGCAGGCATTGTGGGTATCACCACCGCCTACGAATTAGCCAGCGATGGCCACCAAGTGACCGTGTATGAGCAGCGCGGCGCAGCCGCTGAAGAAGCCAGCTTTGCCAACGCAGGTGTATTGGCACCTGGCTACGTTACCCCATGGGCCGCCCCAGGCATGCCGTGGAAAGTAGCCCAACAAATGCTCGGCCAGCATGCCGCCGTGCGCATCAGCCTGCCGTTGTCGGGCGCCCAGCTGTCCTGGATGTGGCGCTTTTGGCGCGCATGCAAGCTAGATACCTATTTAGCCCACCGCGCTGCCCTGCAAAAACTAGCCTTCTACAGCCGTGAACGCCTGCACGCTATTACCGCCAAGCACCAGCTTGAATACGACCGTAGCGAAGGCTACACCGTGCTGCTACGCAGCGCCAAAGACCACGCCATGGTGCAACCGGGCCTTAAGGTGCTGCGCGACCTAGGCGTGCCATTTGCTGAGATTGACGAGGCACAAACCCGCACCCTAGAGCCTGCGCTGAACCCCGACACCACTTTTCACGGCGCAGTGCACCTGCCCCAAGACGAGGTAGGCAACTGCCGCCAGTTTGCTTTGATGCTCAAAGACATCTCCCGTGCGCAAGGGGTGGATTTCCAGTTCAATACCAAGGTAGTCCAAGTATCTACTACTCAGACAGCTACGCTTTCAATAGCAAAAACCAACTCTGACAGCCCTGGCACCGCACCTCAAAGCGTGCAGTTTGATGCTGTAGTGATCTGTGCGGGCATAGCTAGCGTGCAGCTGTG
>JAYTPK010000185.1:0-18291 GCA_043747295.1 Polaromonas sp.
GCGGCTTGTTGCAATCGCCAATCGCGCGCACAGCACGTGTGTTGTTCGCTCTGGCGGAAAAGAAAGGTGTCGCAGCTTAAGGCTGTGCACCCGATCAACTGTAAAACTTTTAGGAAAATTAAAATGGCATTCGATAAAGACGCATTTTTGACCGCGCTAGACAGCATGTCGGTCATGGAACTCAACGAACTGGTGAAAGCTATCGAAGAGAAATTTGGCGTAAGCGCCGCTGCAATGTCAGCTCCCGCAGCTGGTGGCGCAGCTGGTGGTGGCGCTGCTGCTGCTGAAGAGAAGACCGAGTTCAACGTGATGTTGCTCGAAACTGGCGCTAACAAAGTGTCAGTTATTAAAGCAGTTCGTGAGATCACGGGCTTAGGCTTGAAAGAAGCCAAAGACTTGGTGGACGCGGCTCCTAAGGCAGTCAAAGAAGGCATGCCTAAGGCTGATGCTGAAGCAGCCAAGAAGAAATTGGAAGAAGCCGGAGCTAAGGCCGAACTCAAGTAATTGGGTTGAGTGTTCAAGGCTGGCGGCTTTTATAGAGCCCTCAGCTTTTGGTGTTTTTACGACACCGCTTACAAGGGCGATAAAGCGCTTGTAAGAGAATACAGAAAAGCACCGCTTAGCGATGATTTTCTGTGTTCTCTGACGTGACTGCAGAGACATTCTTGGTTCGGGCTTTGTGCAACGCAAAGTCGTCCGCCAACGGTTGGTAGTGGCCAACCGCCAAGGTTTGTGATGCCTATGATGGGCGAAGCAAACATGCCAGTCGCCTTTAGACCTCACCACACCCGGAGATCTCATGGCCAACGCTACAAGCTATTCCTTTACCGAGCGCAAGCGCATCCGAAAAAATTTTGGGACACGCGACGAAGTTCTTGAAATCCCGTATTTGCTACAAATGCAAAAAGATGCGTACACCGTATTTTTGCAGGCGGGCATTACATCCCAGAAACGCGTAGACGAGGGCTTGCAAGCAGCATTTACTGCAGCATTCCCTATCGTTTCGCACAACGGCTTTGTCGAGATGAAATTTCTCGAATACAACCTAGCCAAGCCAGCATTTGATGTGCGCGAATGTCAAACCCGTGGTTTGACGTTTGGTTCTGCTGTGCGCGCTCGCGTGCAGTTGATTATTTATGACCGCGAGTCATCTACGCCGCAGTCGAAAGTTGTCAAAGAAGTTAAAGAGCAAGAAGTTTACATGGGCGAAGTGCCTCTGATGACCGAGAAGGGCTCCTTCATCATCAACGGTACCGAACGCGTGATCGTGTCTCAGCTGCACCGCTCGCCTGGCGTGTTCTTTGAACATGACAAGGGCAAAACCCACAGTTCAGGCAAGCTCTTGTTCTCGGCACGTATTATTCCTTACCGTGGATCTTGGCTCGATTTTGAATTCGACCCGAAAGACGTACTCTACTTTCGTGTAGATCGTCGTCGCAAGATGCCTGTGACGATTTTGCTGAAAGCGATCGGCATGAATCCTGAGTCAATTTTGGCCAACTTCTTTGTGTTCGACAACTTCCGTTTAATGGACAGTGGCGCACAGATGGAGTTTGTATCTGAGCGTTTGCGTGGTGAAGTCGCACGTTTTGACATTACCGACAAAGCGGGTAAGGTTGTCGTTGCCAAAGACAAGCGTGTTACTGCACGTCATACACGCGAGCTAGAGCAATCTAATACTACGCATATCAGCGTGCCAGAAGACTTCTTAGTCGGCCGCGTGATTGCACGCAATATGGTGGATGCCGAGACCGGCGAAATCATCGCGAAGGCCAACGAAGAGTTGACCGAAGCCTTATTGAAAAAGCTTCGTGCCGCTGGCGTTAAAGACTTACAGTGCATCTACACCAACGAACTCGACCAAGGTGCGTACATGTCGCAGACGTTGCGCGTGGACGAGACAGTGGATGATTTTGCTGCCCGCGTAGCAATCTACCGCATGATGCGCCCAGGTGAGCCACCTACAGAAGACGCAGTGCAAGCACTGTTCCATCGCTTGTTCTACAACCCAGATACGTACGATTTGTCGCGCGTAGGTCGCATGAAGTTCAATGCCAAAGTGGGACGCAGCGAGTCTACTGGCGACATGGTGTTGTCTAACGAAGACATTCTGGCCGTCGTGAAGATCTTGGTTGATTTGCGCAATGGCCGTGGCGAAGTTGACGACATCGACCACTTAGGCAACCGCCGCGTGCGTTGTGTTGGTGAACTAGCTGAAAATCAATACCGTACAGGTTTAGCGCGTATTGAAAAAGCCGTGAAAGAGCGTTTGGGCCAGGCCGAGCAAGAGCCGCTGATGCCGCACGACTTGATCAACAGCAAGCCAATTTCTGCTGCACTGAAGGAATTTTTTGGCGCGTCGCAGTTGTCGCAGTTCATGGACCAAACCAACCCACTGTCTGAGATCACGCACAAGCGTCGCGTCTCGGCGCTTGGCCCTGGCGGTTTGACCCGCGAACGTGCAGGCTTTGAAGTGCGTGACGTGCACGTGACCCACTACGGTCGTGTGTGCCCGATTGAAACGCCAGAAGGTCCAAACATTGGTCTGATCAACTCATTGGCTCTGTACGCACGTTTGAACGAATACGGTTTTATTGAAACACCGTACCGCCGCGTGAAAGAGAGCAAGGTCACCAGCGAGATCGATTATCTGTCTGCCATTGAAGAAGGCAAGTACGTGATTGCTCAAGCCAATACCATTTTGGACAAAGATGGCGTTTTGACCGGCGAGCTGATCTCTGCCCGTGATAAGGGCGAATCCGTCTTGGTTGGCGCAGAGGCTATCCAGTACATGGACGTGTCGCCGTCGCAAATCGTATCGGTTGCAGCCTCTTTAGTGCCGTTCCTAGAGCACGACGATGCTAACCGCGCCTTGATGGGTGCGAACATGCAGCGTCAAGCTGTACCTATTTTGCGCCCCGAAAAGGCATTGGTGGGTACAGGTATTGAGCGCGTATCCGCCATCGACTCGGGCACCGTTGTGACGGCAACCCGTGGCGGTGTGGTGGACTACGTGGACGCTACCCGTATCGTGGTGCGCGTCAACGACAAAGAAGCACAAGCCGGTGAAGTGGGTGTGGACATCTACAACCTCATCAAATACCAGCGTTCCAACCAAAACACCAACATCCACCAACGTCCTATCGTTCAGCGCGGCGACAAGATTGCCAAGGGTGACGTGGTGGCCGACGGTGCATCGACCGACCTGGGTGAATTGGCCTTGGGCCAAAACATGTTGGTGGCCTTCATGCCGTGGAACGGCTACAACTTTGAAGATTCGATTTTGATCAGTGAGCGTGTGGTGTCGGAAGACCGCTATACCTCGATCCATATCGAAGAACTCGTGGTGATGGCGCGTGACACCAAGCTGGGTGCCGAAGAAATTACCCGTGATATTCCTAACCTGTCCGAGCAACAGCTCAACCGTTTGGATGAGTCCGGCATTATCTATGTGGGTGCCGAAGTGCAGCCAGGTGATACGCTGGTAGGCAAGGTTACGCCTAAGGGCGAAACCACACTGACGCCGGAAGAGAAGCTATTGCGCGCCATCTTCGGTGAAAAAGCCAGCGACGTGAAAGACACCTCACTGCGCGTAGACCAGGGCTCGCAAGGCACCGTGATCGACGTGCAGGTTTTCACCCGTGAAGGCATCGTGCGTGACAAGCGTGCGCAGCAAATTATCGACGACGAACTCAAGCGCTTCCGCTTGGATCTGAACGATCAGCTGCGGATCGTTGAAGCTGACGCGTTTGACCGCATTGCTAAATTGCTCGAAGGCAAAGTGGCTAATGGTGGTCCGGCTAAGTTGGCCAAGGGTACCAAGATCGACAAGGCCTATTTGGCATCGGTTGAGAAATACCACTGGTTTGACGTACGCCCTGCAGATGACGAAGTGGCTAATCAACTAGAGTCGATCAAGAACTCTTCAGAGCAAACCCGCCACAGCTTCGACCTAGCGTTTGAAGAAAAGCGTAAAAAACTTACCCAAGGCGACGAGTTGCCAGCAGGTGTGCTTAAGATGGTCAAGGTTTACTTGGCTGTCAAGCGTCGCTTGCAACCTGGTGACAAAATGGCCGGCCGTCACGGTAACAAAGGTGTGGTCTCTAAAATTGTCCCAGTTGAAGACATGCCTTACATGGCCGACGGCACACCGTGCGACATCGTACTTAACCCGCTCGGCGTACCATCACGGATGAACGTGGGACAGGTGCTGGAAGTGCACTTGGGCTGGGCAGGTAAAGGTATTGGTCAGCGCATTGGTGACATGCTACAAGAGCAGGCTAAAGCCGCTGAGCTGCGTAAATACCTTGAGGGTGTCTACAACTCTTCGGGACGCAAAGAAGACCTGAGCAAAATTTCCGACGCTGAAATCGCCGAAATGTCACAGAACTTAGTAAGCGGCATGACATTCGCTACACCTGTATTTGACGGTGCTTCAGAGGAAGAAATTCGCACTATGTTAAAGCTCGGTTATCCAGAAGCTGTCGCGAAAGCTAAAGGCTTAACAGCTACTCGTACACAGGCGCACTTGTTTGACGGCCGTACTGGTGAGCAGTTTGAACGCCCTGTCACTGTGGGCTACATGCACGTTTTAAAGTTGCACCACTTGGTCGACGACAAAATGCACGCACGTTCTACAGGCCCTTACAGCTTGGTGACCCAACAACCGTTGGGTGGCAAGGCGCAGTTTGGTGGTCAACGTTTTGGCGAGATGGAAGTATGGGCGCTAGAAGCTTACGGCGCTGCCTATACATTGCAAGAAATGCTGACGGTGAAATCTGATGACGTGCAAGGCCGTACCAAAGTGTACGAAAGCATTGTCAAAGGCGAGCACACCATTCAAGCGGGCATGCCCGAATCGTTTAACGTCTTGGTCAAGGAAATTCGTTCCTTGGGTATCGACATTGAACTCGAACGCTCTTAATACAACAGAAGGAAAGAATCACTATGAAATCTTTACTCGACCTGTTTAAACAGTTTACGCCTGATGAGCATTTTGATGCCATCCGTATCGGCATTGCTTCGCCTGAGAAGATCCGCTCGTGGTCTTTTGGCGAAGTCAAAAAACCCGAGACGATTAACTACCGTACCTTCAAGCCTGAGCGTGATGGTCTCTTTTGTGCCAAAATTTTTGGCCCCATCAAAGACTATGAATGTTTATGCGGCAAGTACAAGCGTTTAAAGCACCGCGGTGTCATCTGCGAAAAGTGCGGCGTTGAAGTAACGCAAACCAAGGTACGCCGCGAGCGCATGGGTCACATCGATCTGGCAGCGCCTTGCGCGCACATCTGGTTCTTGAAGTCTCTACCATCGCGTTTGGGCCTCGTGCTCGACATGACCTTGCGTGACATCGAGCGCGTGCTGTATTTTGAAGCCTATGTGGTAACCGATCCTGGCATGACACCGCTGAAAAAATTCAGCATCATGACCGAAGACGATTTTGACGCCAAAGAAAAAGAGTACGGCGATGAATTCACCGCCAAGATGGGTGCTGAAGGCATTCAAGAACTCTTAGCTGGTATTGACCTCGATTCTGAGATCGAGAAGCTGCGCAACGACCTGACGGGTTCTGAAGTCAAGATCAAGAAAAATGCTAAGCGCCTTAAAGTGCTTGAAGCATTCAAAAAATCTGGCATGAAGCCTCAGTGGATGGTGATGGAAGTGCTGCCTGTGCTGCCGCCTGATCTGCGTCCGTTGGTGCCGTTGGATGGAGGTCGTTTTGCGACTTCTGACCTGAACGATCTGTATCGCCGAGTGATCAACCGAAACAGCCGCCTGCGCCGTTTGCTCGAACTCAAAGCGCCTGAGATCATTGCGCGTAACGAAAAACGTATGCTGCAAGAAGCTGTGGACAGCTTGCTGGACAACGGCCGCCGCGGCAAGGCCATGACCGGCGCTAACAAGCGCACGCTCAAGTCGTTGGCCGACATGATCAAAGGTAAGAGTGGTCGTTTCCGCCAGAACTTGCTGGGCAAACGCGTGGACTACTCTGGTCGCTCTGTGATTGTGGTGGGCCCAACACTCAAGCTGCACCAGTGTGGCTTACCTAAACTGATGGCTTTGGAGTTGTTCAAGCCCTTCATCTTCGAGCAGCTGGAATCTCGTGGTATTGCTACCACCATCAAAGCTGCTAAGAAAGAAGTCGAATCTGGTACACCAGTGGTATGGGATATCTTGGAAGAAGTGATTAAAGAGCACCCAGTGCTCTTGAACCGCGCTCCAACCCTGCACCGCTTGGGCATTCAGGCGTTTGAGCCAATTTTGATTGAAGGCAAAGCTATTCAATTGCACCCGCTAGTTTGTTCTGCGTTCAACGCCGACTTTGACGGTGACCAAATGGCTGTGCACGTACCTTTGTCTGTGGAAGCACAGATGGAGTGCCGCGCGTTGATGCTGGCGTCTAACAATATCATCTTCCCTGCCTCGGGTGAGCCGTCCATTGTGCCGTCACAAGACGTGGTGCTGGGCTTGTACTACACCACACGTGACCGTATCAACGGCAAAGGTGAAGGCCTGATCTTCTCTGACATTGGCGAAGTACTACGTGCACTCGACGCCAAGCAAGTGGAGCTGACTGCCAAGATTGCGGTGCGTATTACTGAGTACACCAAGAACAAAGAGACTGGTGAATTTTTGCCTTCGACCAAGCTGGTGGACACCACAGTAGGCCGTGCCTTGTTGTCAGAAATCTTGCCTAAGGGCTTGCCTTTCTCCAACATCAACAAAGCGTTGAAGAAAAAAGAAATCTCTAAACTCATTAACGTGTCTTTCCGCAAGTGCGGTTTGAAAGAGACGGTTGTGTTTGCCGACAAGCTGCTGCAAAGCGGTTTCCGCCTGGCAACACAAGCGGGCATCTCGATCGCCATTGACGACATGTTAGTGCCTAAAGAGAAGCAAAGCATCATTGACCGCGCCGAGAAGGAAGTCAAAGAAATTGCTAACCAATACTCTTCCGGTCTGGTTACTGCAGGTGAGCGCTACAACAAAGTGGTGGACATCTGGGGCAAAGCTGGCGACGAAGTGTCCAAAGTCATGATGGCCCAGTTGTCCAAAGAAATGACTACGGACCGCCATGGCAAGCAAGTTGAGCAAGAGTCGTTTAACTCGATTTACATGATGGCTGACTCTGGCGCACGCGGTTCTGCTGCACAGATTCGCCAAGTAGCAGGTATGCGCGGTTTGATGGCCAAGCCCGATGGTTCGATCATTGAAACACCTATTACTGCTAACTTCCGCGAGGGCTTGAACGTGTTGGAGTACTTTATCTCCACGCACGGTGCACGTAAGGGTTTGGCCGATACAGCGCTTAAAACGGCTAACTCGGGCTATCTGACGCGCCGCTTGTGCGACGTGGTGCACGATTTGGTAGTTACCGAGCTTGATTGCGGCACGCAAGAAGGCCAGGTGATGCGCGCTATTGTTGAAGGTGGCGAAGTGATTGAATCGTTACGCGACCGTATCTTGGGCCGCACGGCAGTGGACGACATCTTGCATCCGGAAAATCGTTCGGTGCTGGTCAAAGCGGGCCAGATGCTGGAAGAAGACGAAATCGACGAAATCGAAGCTACTGGCGTAGATGAAGTTAAAGTACGCACCGTACTGAACTGCGAAACTCGCTATGGCCTGTGCGCCAAGTGCTATGGCCGTGACTTGGGTCGTGGTGGTTTGATCAACAACGGCGAAGCAGTAGGGATTATTGCTGCCCAGTCGATTGGCGAGCCAGGCACCCAGCTGACCATGCGTACCTTCCACATCGGCGGTGCGGCATCGCGCGCGTCAATTGCCTCAAGTGTCGAGGCCAAGAGCAACGGCGTGATTGGCTTTAACGCTACCATGCGCTATGTGACCAACAGCAAAAAAGAGCTGGTGGTGATTGCGCGTTCGGGTGAGATCATCATTAGCGACGACAACGGTCGTGAGCGTGAGCGCCACAAGGTGCCTTACGGCGCAGTGTTGACGGTCAAGGCGGATCAGCAAATCAAGGCTGGCGCTATTCTTGCCAACTGGGACCCATTAACCCGACCCATCATTACTGAATTTGCTGGTAAAGCGAAATTCGAGAACGTGGAAGAGGGTCTGACGGTGGCCAAGCAAGTTGACGAAGTGACAGGTTTGTCTACCATGGTGGTGATCGATCCCAAGCGCCGTGGCGCCACTAAGATCGTGCGCCCACAGGTCAAGTTGATTGATGCTTCAGGTAACGAAGTGAAGATACCTGGCACCGACCACTCAGTGACTATCGGTTTCCAAGTGGGCGCATTGATCCAGGTGCGTGACGGTCTTGACGTAGGCCCAGGCGAGGTGTTGGCACGTATTCCGGTCGAAGGCCAGAAAACACGTGACATTACCGGCGGCTTGCCACGTGTGGCCGAACTGTTTGAAGCCCGCTCACCTAAAGACAAAGGCATGCTGGCTGAGATCACTGGTACCGTGTCGTTTGGCAAAGAAACCAAAGGCAAAGTACGCTTGCAGATCACCGATCCAGACGGCAAAGTGTGGGACGAGCTGATTCCGAAAGAGAAAAGTATCCTTGTGCACGAAGGCCAAGTGGTCAACAAAGGCGAAAGCGTCGTGGACGGCCCCGCTGACCCGCAAGACATTTTGCGCTTATTGGGCGTAGAAGAGTTGGCCCGCTATGTTGTGGACGAAGTGCAAGACGTGTACCGCTTGCAAGGCGTTAAGATCAACGACAAGCACATCGAAGTGATTGTGCGTCAGATGCTGCGCCGTGTGGTGGTAGAAAACGCAGGCGATTCAAGCTACATCAATGGTGAGCAAGTTGAGCGCTCTGAGATGCTGGACAAGAACGATGCATTGCGTGCTGATGGCAAGCTGCCAGTGACGTACACCAACTTGCTGCTGGGTATTACCAAAGCGTCTCTATCGACCGACAGTTTCATCTCTGCCGCATCGTTCCAAGAAACTACGCGCGTATTGACCGAAGCTGCCATCATGGGCAAGCGCGATACGCTGCGTGGCTTGAAAGAGAACGTGATCGTGGGCCGTTTGATTCCAGCGGGCACTGGTATAGCGTTCCACAATGCACGCAAAGCCAAAGAAGCGATGGACGATGCCGAGCGCCGCGCCATTGCCGATTCGGAAGCGGCAGAGCTGGCAGGCACTATTAGTTCTGAAGAAGTGGCAAGTAACGAAGCTACCGAATAAGTAAATTAAACTTTCTCGCTTCATTATTAGCGCCCAGTTAATCACTGGGCGCTATTTTTTTGTTGGATAAGAATCTGAATTTAATCGCGCAAATAAATTCAAATCGTTGGACTGAGAGGTAAATCAGTTTGCCTAGAGGTTTTGATATTCTGCTCTATTGCTTCTACAAAGATAAGGCAGTCTTGTTGGTGAGCTAAAGCTAACGCATCGCTGAGTAAATTTTCCGCGATCAACGATTCGCCAGGGTTCAGTGCTTGCATTAGGCAGGCACGCAAGCGCATAGTTTCAGCTTCCATCCAACTCTCGCCTAGATTAATACGCTCTTCAATACGCTGCCTGCAGTAGCACTCTGCGATGCCCCACCGAAACAATACCAATGTCGCGCAAATCATCTGCAGTGATTTGTGCAAGCAGCTCAAAACTAATATCGTTGTCTATGAAAGCAGATTCATAGCTTAGCATTTCCAAATTGCGTAGCCAAAGCGTTAGGCGAGATGTTAGTTCAGGGGTGGGTGGCATGTTGCATCCCATCATCAGCACAAAGGCTGTGCTTCAAGAGAAATTATCGGCAATGTTCGAGTCTCGCAGTTCCTCAGCCATACTATCGTTGAGGAGCGCATACCGTTTAAATTTTTCAGTCAAATCACGCAGTCGATTCGCAACGCTGATAAAAATAATCGATATAAGCTTGCTTGCCACTTCGGGATGATCTTGCAGCATGTTCTGCAGCATCAGCTTAGTGAGTATCGCGCACCGCGTATTGCCAGCTGCACTGCATGTGACAGAACGAGTGCCGCCATCCATCAAACTCAGCTCTCCTAGGGTGCTACCAGGACTGAGCACGGTGACTGTGATTGGATTGCTTTTGCTGGATGTCAAGGTTTCGACTACGGCCTCGCCGTGGAGAATCCAAAGCATGTGGGACGTGTTACTTTTGTCGCCTTCCCTGAGGATCACTTCACCGTCAGCATATTGACGAGAGCGCATATAGCTGATTGCGATTCGCGTTTCGGATTTAGTCATAGGTGTGATGCATTTGGCATCACACAGAAAACCAGTAAGTAGTTCAGCGTCGAATGTCTCTATTTCGCGCTGTTTTGTCGACTCAGTAGCTGCGGCTGCAGACGGTTCTCGGACACCTAGGATTCTTTTAAGCATGTTGTAACCCGGCTTCTATAAGCAATAAATGTTATCACGTTACGCAACGGCACTGATCACAAAAAATCGAGATTGCCCTATGTGTGAGACTAGCATTTTCGAAAAATTAAAGTAGTACTAATGTATTGCGTACTACTCCCGGCATGATGATTAACTAGGCTAACGGTAATTGGTAGTCATATTGATTGTTTAAAGTGTCGGTTGTAACAATCGCATCAAGTAACGCCCCGTGTGGCTTGCCGGGTTGGCGGCTACGTCCTCAGGTGTGCCTACTGCTACTATCATGCCGCCACCATCGCCACCTTCAGGCCCCATGTCAATTAACCAATCAGCGGTTTTAATCACATCCAAATTGTGCTCAATGATCACGATGGTGTTGCCTGCATCGCGCAGGTGTTGCAATACCTTGAGCAACAACTCGATATCTGCAAAGTGCAAACCGGTGGTGGGCTCGTCCAAAATATACAAGGTACGACCAGTGTCACGTTTGCTCAACTCTAGTGCCAACTTCACGCGCTGTGCCTCGCCACCCGACAAAGTAGTGGCGGCTTGGCCTAGCTTGATATAAGAAAGTCCTACGTCGAGCAGAGTTTGTAACTTGCGCGCAATGGTAGGCACAGCTTTAAAAAACTCATGCGCCGCCTCTACTGTCAGATCAAGTATTTGCCAAATGTTTTTGCCTTTGTAGATCACCTCTAGTGTCTCGCGGTTGTAGCGCGCGCCTTTGCACACATCACACGGCACATACACGTCGGGCAAAAAGTGCATCTCTACCTTCACCATGCCGTCACCTTGGCAGGCTTCACAGCGACCGCCAGCCACGTTAAAGCTAAAGCGCCCGGGGCCATAGCCACGCTCGCGCGCCATGGGTACATCGGCCAACAGCTCGCGGATGGGCGTGAACAAACCTGTGTAGGTGGCGGGGTTGCTGCGCGGCGTACGGCCGATCGGCGATTGATCTACGTTAATGACTTTGTCAAAATGCTCAATGCCTTGAATCTCTTCATGCTCTGCAGGCTCGTCATGTGCGCGGTACAGCGACTTGGCCACCGCTGCATACAGCGTGTCGTTGACCAAAGTAGATTTACCAGAGCCTGATACGCCGGTCACGCAGGTCAATAAACCCACCGGAAACTCTGCGCTCACGTTGTGCAAATTGTTGCCCGTAGCGTTAATGATGCGAATCGCCTGCATCTCGCCTTGTGTAGCAATGTGGTGAGCGTTGCGCTCTGCCCACGCCAATGCTTGGCGGCTGGGGGCGGCTTTGTGTTTGGATACAGTAGTTTTTTTGGCAGGGGCTGCGATAACTTTGACGGTGGGTAGCCACTTGTGTCGCTTTGTAGGCACCGCAATACTACGCGCGCCACTCATATATTGGCCCGTTAGCGATGCGGGGTTGTTTTGTACCTCATCAGGTGTGCCCTGCGCTAATATACGCCCGCCATGTATGCCCGCGCCAGGGCCTAGGTCAATCACATGGTCTGCTGCGCGAATCATGTCCTCGTCGTGCTCCACCACCAGCACACTATTGCCAATGTTGCGTAAGTGTTTTAGCGTGTCAATCAAGCGGTCATTGTCACGCTGGTGCAGACCGATGCTGGGTTCGTCCAGAACATACATCACGCCAGTCAGGCCGCTGCCAATTTGCGATGCTAAGCGAATGCGCTGTGACTCACCGCCACTGAGTGTTTCTGCACTGCGGTTCAGGCTCAGGTAGTTCAACCCTACATCATTTAAAAACTTCAATCGCGCAGCGATCTCGCTGATCACTTTGCTGGCAATTTCAGCCTTGGCACCTTTGAGCTTCAAGTTAGAGAAATAGTCATAACATTCACGTAGCGTTGTGGCGTTAATTTCAAATAAACGCTTAGCTTGCGGCCCTTCGCCCAGCTTCACGCTGCGTGCCTCGCGGCGCAGGCGCGTGCCCTCGCAGCTGACGCAGGCCTGCACGCTGCGGTAGCGCGCAAGGTCTTCACGCACAATGACAGAATCCGTTTCGCGGTAGCGCCGCTCCATATTGGGCATGATGCCTTCAAACGGATGTTTTTTGGTGATCTTCTTACCCGCAGAACTGCCCGACTCCATCGTGTAGTTGAACTTAATGTCCTCTTCACCACTGCCTACCAGCATGGCCAGCTGCACTTTTTCGTCTAGCGATTCGAAGGGTGATTCAATATCTGCACCATAGTGCTTAGCTACCGATTCAAGCATGCTGAAGTAATAGCCATTGCGTCGGTCCCAGCCCTTCACCGCACCACTGGCTAAGCTAAGTGATGGAAATGCCACGACACGTGCCGGGTCAAAAAACTCCATCGTGCCCAAACCATCACATGTTGGGCAAGCACCCACCGGCGAGTTAAATGAGAACAGGCGCGGCTCCAGCTCGCTGATAGAGTAGCTGCAAACAGGGCATGAAAACTTGGCATTGAACAAATGCTCTTTGCCAGAATCCATCTCTAGTGCAATCGCGCGGCCCTCGGCCAAGCGCAGTGCCGCTTCAAAGCTCTCAGCCAGGCGTTGCTTCATCTCAGGCTTGGTTTTCAGGCGGTCCACCACTACGTCAATATCGTGCTTTTCAGCTTTCTTCAGCTTGGGCAGTGCGTCAAACTCATACAGCGCTGCGTCTTTGCCGCTGCCTACACGAAAGCGCACATACCCACGCGCCTGCATGTCTTCAAACACGTCTAAAAATTCACCCTTCTTCTCGCGTGCAATGGGCGCGAGGATCATCAGCTTGGTATCCTCGGGCAGCGCCAGCACCGCGTCTACCATTTGCGACACGGTTTGCGACTGCAGCGGCACGTCATGGTCAGGGCAGTGCGGCGTGCCTGCGCGGGCAAACAGCAGGCGCAGATAGTCATGGATCTCGGTGACCGTGCCCACGGTGGAGCGCGGGTTGTGCGAGGTGGCTTTTTGCTCAATGCTGATAGCAGGCGACAGGCCCTCAATCACATCCACATCAGGCTTGTCCATCAGCTGCAAAAACTGCCGCGCGTAGGTTGACAAGCTTTCTACATACCGGCGTTGCCCTTCGGCATATAGCGTGTCAAAGGCTAGAGATGATTTGCCCGAACCCGACAAGCCCGTGATCACCACCAGCTGGTTACGCGGGATGTCCAGGTCAATGTTTTTTAGGTTGTGCGTACGCGCACCGCGAATAGAGATTTGCTGGAGCGCCAGCGACCCTAAATATTTACCATCAGTAGAAGAATTCACAGCCAGTGCCAAATTGAGAACAACCTAGCATCATAGCCCGAAGCAGCCTTTTTTGGTAGGGGCCTGTAATAAGCGCGTTGGTCAAGATGACTCGATTGCATTCACGTATGGGTGCAGCCCTCTTGCTGGGGAGTAGGTTTGACCGGTTTGAACGCATTTCTGATGCAAAATACGCTTGAAGTCCATGTATTTATTGTTCAAGAAGCTATCAAATAAATAGCATAAACTTTTACGGCAAAGTAAAGGGTAAGCCAGTTTGCTCGATCGCGCTGCGCAGTGCTGGTGGCAACTGCGACCAACGAACTAAGTCAACGCGGATGGGCAAAGAGCTCTCTTCTAACGCGTAGCGGGCAGTTGCCAGCTCTCGGTCAGAAAACCTTGTGTCGTCTAAGACTGCAAGGTCAAGGTCAGAAAAAGGCTTAGCTTTGCCTGTGGTGCGAGAGCCAAATGCTTGCAGCTGCGCACGCGGCAAGTGCGTAGACAAAATAGTCTGCGCCAGCTCGATGTGTTGGGTCTTAAGCTCAATCATTGCCCAACCCTGCGGTTTGCAGTGCCGCCAGGAGCGCGTCCGCATCACGCTTGAAGTCTGCCACACAGGCATACACCCGCTGCGCCACAGCAGCATCGTAGGTGTGTGACGTCAAATTGCGTTGGTCGCGGTAGTCAAACCACGCTTGCGGGTTGGTCAGCAGGCCGCGCTCAGCAGCTAGGCGAATCATGGCGCGGTAGCTCAGGGTGTCAACTGCATCTATGCTGGACACGTCTAATTCTAGGCGGCGTTTGAGCATCTTCCAAGCTAGTTCAAACGAGTATTCAAAGCGCTGGATACTAGCGTCACGCAGTTCTTCGTCGGCTGGCAAGCCTTGGGCGCGCACCAAGGCGCGCGATAGAGAGGCAAGGGCTTTTTCTAACGCGGATAAATCAAGCTTCATAAATCTATTGTTGCACAGCTTGCCCTATTAAAGAGCAGCGACAATATAGGGGCCGCAAACCGCAGGTTGTTCTACATTGCATCGTATTTTGCCTAATCCCTCCCCCTCCACCATGCTGCCCACCGAGCGCCGCGCCAGCGCCAGTTTGGCCCTGATCTACGCGCTGCGCATGCTGGGCCTGTTTTTGGTGCTGCCAGTGTTTGCACTAGAGGCCGCTAAATACCCCGGCGGTGACGACCCGGCGATGGTGGGGCTGGCGATGGGTATTTATGGGCTGACCCAAGGGTTGCTGCAAATTCCATTTGGCATGGCGTCTGACAGGTTTGGCCGCAAGCGGGTCATCATCATCGGGCTGGTTATTTTTGCGGCGGGCAGTTTGCTGGCTGCCGCTGCGCCTACGCTGCCTTGGTTGCTGGCGGGCAGGGCGCTACAGGGCGCGGGGGCGGTGTCTGCCGCAGTCACGGCGCTGCTGGCTGACCTAACGCGTGACAGCGTGCGCACTAAGGCCATGGCGCTGGTGGGGGCCAGTATTGGGCTGGTTTTTGCGCTGTCTTTGGTGGTGGCACCGCCCTTGGCTGCGGCCATTGGTTTGTCAGGTTTGTTTGCGCTCACTGGCGTGTTGGCTATTGCGGGCATTGGCGTGGTGCTGTGGGGGGTGCCGACAGTGCCAAGCCAATCCAGCCCTAACCGAAGCGGCATGCGCCAAGTGCTGGCAGACCGTGGCTTGCTGCGACTGAACTTGGGTGTATTTGTCTTGCACGCGGTGCAGCTTGCGATGTGGGTCGCTGTGCCCACGCTGCTGGTGCAGGCGGGGCTGGCTAAAGGCGCCCATTGGCAGGTGTATTTACCAGCGGTGCTGCTGTCGTTTGCGGCCATGGGAGCGGTGTTTGCCATGGAACGGCGCGGCAAGCTGCGGGCGGTGTTTTTAGTCAGTATTGGGCTGATTTTGCTAGCGCAGTTAGGTTTTAGCTGGCTGGGCCAAAAGGATATGGACAACTTGGGTATTTGGCCGCTGGCAGGGCTACTGCTGGTGTTTTTCTGCGGTTTTAACGCGCTAGAGGCTACCCAGCCCAGCTTGGTCACCCGCATTGCACCGGCAGCCGCGCGCGGGGCGGCGCTGGGGGTGTACAACACGCTGCAATCGCTGGGGTTTTTTGTAGGCGGGGCGGCGGGCGGCTGGCTGGTCAAGGGCTGGGGGCCGCAGGGCTTGTTTACGGGGTGTGCGCTGGCCATGGCGCTGTGGCTGGCGGTGGCCTGGGGCATGCGCGTGCCAGCCAAGGCTTAGCCCGGTGCGTGCCAAAAGACGCCCCGTAGGCCTTTAAATGGCGCTCAATAAAGCGCCATAATCTAACCTCACACAATCTAGTCACAACGTACGAAGGACAACACACCATGGCATCGGTCAATAAAGTTATTTTGATGGGCAACTGCGGGCGCGACCCCGAGATCCGCTACCTGCCTTCGGGCCAAGCCGTGGCCAACGTCAGCATTGCCACCACCACCCGCCGCAAAGACAAAACCAGCGGCGAAAACGTAGAAACCACCGAATGGCACCGCGTCACCTTTTTTGACCGCCTGGCCGAGATCGCTGGCGAATACCTGAAAAAAGGCAACCCGGTGTATGTTGAGGGCCGCCTCAAATATGGCAAGTTCACCAACAAAGACGGCCTAGAGCAAAATACTTGTGACATCGTCGCTACCGAAATGCAATTGCTAGGCGGCCGCCAAGGCGCGGGTGCCCCTGGCGGTGGTGACGAAGGCGGTGGCGGCTACGCACGTGCACCCGCACCTGCATCACGCCCACCCGCAGCCCGCCCTGCGCCTGCGCCCGCTGCGGCCAAGCCGGGTAGTGGGTTTGACGACATGGATGACGATATTCCGTTTTAAAAGTGCGCTGGTGTGATGAAAGTTTGAAGGCGGACCTCTGGACGCGAAGGGCGCTAAGGTTGCGCGAAGGACGCTAAAGAAGACAAAAGAAAACCAAGTTGAAACGCTAGAAGATGGCAGCTAAAACAATGAGTTGCAATCTCAATCCCTTTTCTTATTTTTTTAATCTTCTTTGGCTGTTCTTTCGCGTCCTTCGCGCAAACTTAGCGTCCTTCGCGTCCGGTATTAATCTTCAACATGCCCAAGCGCCTAGCCTTGTACCTAGACCTCATCCGCTGGAACCGTCCTGCTGGCTGGCTGCTGCTGCTATGGCCTACGCTGTCGGCGCTGTGGATTGCGGCGGGCGGTTGGCCGGGCTGGCATTTGGTGATCGTTTTCACCCTAGGCACCATCCTTATGCGCAGTGCGGGCTGCTGCGTGAATGATGTGGCCGACGCAGACTTTGACAAGCACGTTAAGCGTACGGCGCAGCGCCCAGTCACCAGCGGCAAGCTGGCCAAACGGGAGGCACTGGCCGTGGGTGCGGTGTTGGCGCTGTGCGCTTTTGGACTGGTGCTAACGACTAACGCCGCCACCATCGCACTGTCGTTTGCTGCACTGGCCATCGCCATTGCTTATCCCTTTGCCAAACGCTTCGTCGCCATGCCCCAAGCCGTGCTGGGTGTGGCGTTTAGCTTTGGCATACCCATGGCATTTGCCGCCGTGCTGGGCGGCGTGCCCGTTTTAGCGTGGGTTTTGTTATTAGGCAATTTGTTTTGGGTGTTGGCCTACGACACCGAATACGCCATGGTTGACCGTGACGATGACATCAAGCTAGGCATGAAAACCTCAGCCATCACCCTAGGCCGCTGGGATGTGCCCGCGATTATGCTGTTTTATGCTATTTACCTATCAATATGGCTTGTAGTCCAAGTATCTATTGCTCATACAGCTATACTTTTCATAGTACTGGCAGCGGCCTTGGTACAAGTGGTTTGGCATTACACACTGATTCGCAGCCGCTCGCGTGAGGGTTGTTTTAAGGCGTTTCGGGCTAATCATTGGTTGGGTTTTACGTTGTTTTTAGGCGTTGTTGCGACCCACACAATAAGTCCGTTAGTGCTGTAACGACTTATCGTGAATTTAGCTTATGAGAATGCATAAGACAAGGCTGAGGCACACAGGTCGACGCAAGTAAAATCAGGCCATGACCTTCTTAGCCCAACTTAGCGCCGCCGCAGCGCACAACCAGTCCATGCTGTGCGTGGGGCTAGACCCAGAGCCTAGCAAGTTCCCCGGTGCGCTCAAAGACAATTCCAACAAAATTTACGACTTTTGCGCCGCTATTGTGGATGCCACGGCTGATATGGTGGTTGCCTTTAAGCCGCAAATAGCCTACTTTGCCGCCCACCGCGCCGAGGGGCAATTAGAGCGGCTGATGGAGCACATGCGCCGCGCTGCGCCCCTAGTGCCTATTATTTTGGACGCTAAACGTGGCGACATTGGCAGTACGGCTGAGCAATATGCCATCGAAGCCTTTGAGCGCTATGGCGCAGACGCTGTCACTTTGTCTCCGTTTATGGGCTTTGACTCGGTAGCGCCGTATTTAAAATACCACGACAAAGGCGCGTTTTTGCTGTGCCGCACATCTAACCCCGGCGGTGACGATTTACAAAACCAACGGTTAGCCAACATGGATGGCCAGCCTTTGTTGTACGAGCACATTGCCAAACTGGCCCAAGGCCCATGGAACCTAAATGGCCAGCTAGGCTTGGTGGTGGGCGCAACCTACCCTGCCGAGATTGAACGTGTGCGCGCCATTGCCCCCACTTTGCCACTGCTCATCCCAGGTGTCGGCGCACAAGGCGGTGACGCAGCGGCCACCGTGCGTGCAGGCTGCACAGCGCAAGGCCCCATCATCGTTAATTCATCGCGCGCTGTGTTGTACGCATCA
>JAYTPK010000186.1:0-7186 GCA_043747295.1 Polaromonas sp.
TAAGCGCAAATTGAAGGCTCAGACCATCGGGGACCCAGTTGCAGAATTGAAGGCTTCACATAAAGCATTTTCGAAAGAAGTTGCTTCATCTGGCGTCAACAAAGTAAATTTGACAACGTCTAAAAATGCCGCTATTGCACAACAATGGGACGACGTAAATGTTTTTGCAGCGGATACCGCTCAAAACTTGGCTTACGTTGATATTCTGTTGGTGCTTGGGGTGGTCACTGAGTTGAACGACTATGCTGTGGCACGCAAAGCGGCTTTGGGTGCGCAGCTCACGGCGGCTGGTGTGAATCCTTAAACTTACTTGCCAATTGGCTAAATGCCTTCTAGGTCGTTAGATCACCTAGCTGAACCCGTGCGATTGGCGGCGTTGAGTTTTCTCAACAATGCCAAACGCTCGGGATTGGAAGTTCTCATTCATTGCACCTTGCGAACGAATGAGGAACAGGCTCGAGAGTACGCCTACGGACGAACGAAAGCGGGCGCGGTGCGCACCAATTGCGCGGCGGGTATGTCGCTTCACAATCCAGACAAAAACGGTAAGGCGTGGGCGTTTGATGCGGTGCCTATGCTGGGCGGTGTGTGTCAGTGGAATAACTACGCTCTACTTGAAAAAATGGGGCGGTTTGGGGAAACGGCGGGGCTTGAATGGTCGGGACGCTGGACAGGTAAATTAACAGAAACAGGACATTTTCAAATGAATAAAAATAAACAGGCTCAGGGCTTTATTGACCCTGACACAATGGCTAATGCGATGGCATCGGTTGAACCAGTGACAATGCGTGATCGAGTGATTCCAGCTTTGAAAAGCAAAAAAGCTGCTGCGGTTGTTGGCATCGTTTTGATGGCTCTGCCAACGATTAGTATTTTTGTGCCGCAAATATCGCCGTTCATAGGCGCTATCAACGCTTTTGCACAGTTATTTGGGTACGGTGTCTAATGCCTGAATGGTTAATTACCCTTTTGAGCATGGCTGGCGCTGCTATCGGTGTATACGCGGGTATTCGTTACGACATGGGACGCATGACCGCTAAGATAGAAGCGCACAGTGATCGGTTGCACAGGCTAGAAGACCGTGTCTACAAATAAAACTACAGGAAAAAAAAGGGCGGTTGATACCGCCTTTTTTTGGCTTTAACAAAGGGGTGAATGATGGCAATTTATGACGGTGATCCACGATCTGCACTGCTGAATTTTGTAGGTAATGTCTACCTAATTTCAGAGACGGCGGGTAAGGTGAAAGATTTTGGGGTTCAAATTGCCTCTGAAATGGCTTTTGAAGCGGCGCTGCTGGCAATGGGTATTGAGATCAGAGCGGGTAAGCGTGTTTCGCTTGAATCTGTCGGACAGGCAATTGGCGATAAGGTCAAGTCAGATTCGGGCTTAGATATTGGTAATGTGTTCGATAACGGCGAATTGCTGAAATCTCGTATTGAGCGGGCGGGTATCGCGTTGTTCATGCAGCGGCAGGGCATAGAAGGCGCGGCTAGTCGAGAAGGCTTGGCGGGGGCATTGGCGGGCTTGATTCGGGCGCGGGCTAATGCGTTGATTGAATCGGGTGCTGATTTATCGGGCGTTAGAGTTAATCAGGATGTTGTCGCGGGTCTGATTGCGTTTACCCAGAAAAAAGATAATCCGTTGAAAGAGGGTGAAATTGCAGAGGGCAATAGAAGGCGTCAACAAACATGGCGTGATTCGCATAGAAGGGTGGTCGCATGATTGCAAAGGTAAGGCTACAGGGGACGGTTAATAACACTGTCTCAGATCAATTTCACCAAGCGCGTAAGGCGGGTAATGGCGAGAGCTTTTGGCGTGGCGTGGCTGGTGGTGTTGCTGACGTATTGATCGTGGCACACAGAGAGAAAATCGCGGCGGGTTTGCGGCGGGCGGGCTTTGAAATAGGAGACGATGATGTTTTGAGTGAAGCGGTCATTGTTGCCATGGTCGCAAAAAAAACAGAGATAGACATTAGCAGCTTTGATGGTGAGGAAATATCGCAAAAAGTGATGCAGTGCCTCTCAAAAATAATCAGCGAAAAGATCGGGGTGAGTGTCGATTTGTCGCTCGGATTTGATGCGATGATTGAAGGGGCGGCGAAAAGTGCTATTGCATCGGGGCGGGTCAATCAATTGATCGGGGAAGGCATAGCAGCGCGGGTTAAGTCGGCGGCGGCGGTGCAAGCGGCGGGGTTGTCTAAGGCAGATTACAAACGGTATCGGGACGCAAAAAATTCTAAGAAATGGAGAGAAGGAAAATCGTTTCAATGGGTGCCTCGCTGATGGCTAACGCAGGTAATTTGAGACGGCAATGATGTTGCACTGATGGCTAACGGTGAAAATTAGTTTGTAAAGTTCTGCTAGCAGTGAGCCATTACGTGATCAATACCATTAAAAACAGTGAATTTTGATGATTAAATGGTTAAAAGTTGGCAGCTTTAAGAGTCTCGGAAATGAAAATATCAATGAATTGATTAAAAAAGATAAAAAATTTAAAAAAAACCAAAATTAAGCCTCTTAAGTCGTAAAAAGCACTAAAAATCTGAAAATTATTCAAGTCGCAGTAAAAAGCCGTGATTCGCTGGGTATGCTGTCAACTGGTGACAAAATGCAAGCGTTAAACTAGCTCTTAAACTCAACTCAGGATTAAAAAATGAAAGCAATTATTAAAGCTGCATTCGCCTTGGTAGTGGCAATTTCGGCATCGGCGGCACTGGCTCACGCTGGCGGGACGGATGAAAACGGTTGCCATGAAACAAAGTCGGGCAAATTTCACTGCCATATAAAAAAAGATGCTCGTGATCGTGAGCTTGATGATTCAAAAGAACGTCATCGTAAATTTTGCAGGGGATTACCTGATATTCCAAACTCTGCACCACGTTGGGACGCTTACGGGAAGCCGTGCAAGGGTCGCAAATAAAAGCATCATCGTTCGCAGCAAGCCCGTTAAATGCGGGCTTTTTTACGTCTGTAGCGGGCGTATTGATTGCCTGATTTGCTATTGTTTTGGTAGTGAAATTACGGCGTGTAAACCGTTTGGGTTGGATGGTTTGCTCTGGGCGTGGTGCATGCCTTTTGCCTTGCAGCTTAGACATGGCGGGGCTATCAATTTGATGCGCGTTACGCTGTGACCATGTACAGGCTATTTCATGGCGTTCTGCGGGTGTTAGGTCAATTCTGAGTGCCAGTGCAAGCCTTGCGCGGCGTTGCCACGATCTGCGAGTTTTGGGGCATCGGGTTTCTCTGAGCTTGAAAAAGATAAAACTTAGGTCGTTAGTTCTAAGGGTGCGGGAAGAACCTTGTGACATTAGGGTAAACCTTCACGGTAAGCCTTAAGACTTGTAAAAAAATTACAAGTGCGTCACTTTTTTCGGTTATATTCTCGTCTGTAAGTAAAGCGGGTCAATGGTCAGGGACTTAACATAATATACATCGTATAAAGTATATAAGTAGTCTCATTTTACTATTTCACTAAGACTGGTGATGTGCTGCGAAGTTCACCAGTCAAAGCGATTCGTCTTGCAATGCTAGCAATTGTGGCTGCAGCTGACTTTGCCGCTGCGGTAAGTGGTGAACCGGAGCGCGTGTACATGCCTAACTGGATGGGTATCAATGGTTTTGTCAGCACCAGCTCAACAAGTTGTCCGGCTTTCATGCAAGCGCGTAGCAAAGCTGGCGTTAAGACGCCTATCATGTCGGTTGCAGCGAGCAGATCAAGCGCCACAAAATACGAACCACAGTGCACGGCGGGTAATGGTACGGGCAGGCCGCTGGCTAAAAAGGACCGACTAACGATATCGTCGGCGCTATCGTGTGCAGTCATGTACAACCAGGAAACGCCAACGAGATTTTGCAGACTGGCAGTTCGTTTCTTACCGAGATCGCTCAGTAATGGATGCCCTGGCCGAACAGCAACGCGCATTTGAATTTCTGCCAGCGGTTTGTAGTCCAGACCAGCATCTAGGTGAATTCGAGTTCGCTGTGTGACAGCGAGATCCATGATTTCATCGCGTACCAGCGGTAAAAGGGCGCTTGGTGAGCTTTCCAAAATACGGATACGGGTCTTTGGATGGGCTCGCTGCAAACTGATAACGAGTTCTGGGAGTAGCAGGCTAGCCCCCACGGGTGACAAACCTAAAGAAAGTAGCCCTCCTCCATCCTCAACTGTCTTTTTGGCTTCTTCTGCGGCCTTACGCAACTCCGCCTCTGCCACACGAGCGCGAGACAAAAAAGCACTTCCCGCAACGGTAGGCGTAGCACCTCTGCCGCTTCTGTGCATCAATTGCACGCCCAGTTCCTCCTCTAGCTGTTGCAATGCGCGGGTCAACGCGGGCTGCGACATATTGAGTTGTCGCGCGGCACCCCGAATGCTGCCTGCATCGACAACAGCGATAAATTGTTCAATACTTTGAAGTCGCATAGTGGTACCTCAGGTGATGCATGCAAAGCATCGGGGTGCTGCATCACGCATCTTCCCATGACTGGGGTAACTCTGACAAGATGAGAGTCATAAAAGAAACCATTTTAAAAGGAATTTGTATGAACACCACCCTTCCCTCACGCCGTTCAATCCTGCAACTGGCTTATGCAACAACGGCGACTTTATCTGGCATGACCATGTCTAAAACTGTATTTGCACAGTCTACAACACCACCAGCTACATCGGCTACTTCAACGATTAACCAATTGCGTATCCTTTGCTCAGGACCCGCTGGCAGCATCCCAGACATTGTTGCCAGACGCGTTGCCGAGCAATTGACGCGTCAATACCCGCAGGGCGCTATTGTTGATAACCGTCCTGGCGCTGCTGGTCAAATCGCGGTTAACGCCTTAAAAGCGGCTGTGCCCGATGGGTCAACCGTGTTACTAGCACAAGGTGCTGTCGCCACCGTCTACCCGTACTTGTATTCGAAGCTCGCTTACGACCCGATCGCAGATTTACAACCTATATCAATGGCAGGAGAAATGACTTTAGCGCTAGCCGTAGGTCCGGCTGTACCAAACAATGTGACTAATCTGGAGGAGTTCATAGGCTGGATGCGTGCAAATCCAAAACTGGCCAACGTCGCTTCGCCAGGCACGGGAACCTTGCCGCACTTGCTAGAAGTGATGCTGTTCCGCGAAGCCAACGTCCCTTGGCAGCATGTGGTGTATGCAGGCGGACCACCCGCCATGATTGACTTATTGGGTGGCCAAGTAGCGGCCTTGGTATTGCCGGAAGGACTTTTCCGCCAACACAAGGCAACCGGCAAACTGCGTGTATTGGCCACGTCTGGGGCTGAACGCAGCACATATTTTCCGGATGTTGCGACTTTCGTCGAGCAGCGCTATCGCAATTTGATCGTGCGTGAGTGGTTTGCGTTTTTCATGCCCGCACGAGTGCCGACCAGCACCATAACTGCCGTATCGCAAACCTTACAAACAGCACTTGTTCGACCCGATCTCAGCGCTGCGTTTGCCGACTCAGGGATGGTGGCGGTAGCTAGCACGCCTGCAGTACTGGCTGCTCGCATTGCACAAGAGCAACGTTACTGGCAGCCCATCCTGTTGGCCACAGGTGTAAAAGCTGAATAAAAGATCAGCAATCTGAATATGAAAACACTAGATACAGCAGTTGACTTGCGTTACAGCGGTCATCCTTGGGACAGAGCGGCGGCGGGCTGGAACAACCATGCTGCGATGATCCATGATTGGTTGCTACCTGCGACCCAGATGATGTTGGACAAAGCGAATATCAGGTCGGGTTCACGCGTGCTGGACATCGCAACAGGCGCTGGCGATCAGACGCTTGACATTGCGTGCCGCGTTGGCTCTGATGGGTCGGTACTAGCTACGGATATTTCACCCGCCATTCTTGCGTTGGCACAAAAAAACGCCCAAATCGCGGGACTCACACAAATCAGCACACAAGTTGCCGATGCTCAATCTCTTGGTTTAGCGGGCGCGGACTTCGATGCAGCGGTGTGCCGGCTGGGCTTGATGTTTTGCAGCTCACCTTTGGTGGCTTTGACTGAAATCCGCGCGGCACTTATACCCAAAGGACGGTTCAGTGCTCTGGTGTTTGGCGAACCCGCGCAAAACCCGTGTTTGACTATCGCGCTTACGACAGCACGCAAACATGCTCAGCTTTGGACCAAATTTGAAATGAATGTTCAACAAGCGTTTGAACCCGGTACGCTGATGAGTTTGGGTAAACCTGGTTTGATAAAAGACTTGCTACAAACCGCTGGATTCGTTGATATTACGGTAGATCACATATCTGCACCGTTTTATTCGCCTAGCGTTGAGCATTACATCGACTTCTTGCGTTCGGCAGCTTCTCCAGTGATCGAAATTCTAGCTCTGCTTCCTGCTTCAGCTCAAGAGAATGCCTGGAGTGATATGACCGAGCAATTGAGGCTATTCAGTTCAAAATCAGAGTGGATCGGTCCCAATGGATTGCTGTTGTGTAGCGCAACACGCCCAGCTCTGGGCTCTGAAAGCTAAAAAAATACGCAGTACGCTATTGTTAAGAAGCCTCTAAAGTCATACCTGCAGCACGTAATCTAGCCAGTAACACCTCACCCAAGCCCGATGCAGGTGTCAACAATCCACCATGTTTGGCACCACCGGGCAAATCATCGAATTGCAGTGCCAAGCACAGCGCAGCTTCGCAAACCATTTTCGTCGTTGCACGGTTGCCTGGGTCACCTTTGTCTGAGATTCGGCCGCGCACAATGCGGCCGCTGGCGCTTTTGCCGATCAATTCGCAGCGAAATGAGCCTCCGTTCATGCTGGCTTCGGACGGCCCAGTGCCTGGGCCGGGCGCTAGTTTGCTGGCTAAATTACGCAAAGGCGAAAATTTCATCGCCGTTTGCGAGCCGAACATTCCTGCGCTAAAGGCTGCTGCGGCTGCTCCAGCAACGGGTCCAGCACCGAAGCGCATGTATTCTTGGTAATGAAAATCTTTTGAATATAGTTGCGGTTTCCCGCGTTTAGGTTTCTCAGGCGTTAACAAAGCTGCAGTGCGACGAACCACGCGGGTATTGATTGGTCCCATGAAAAACGGGCCTAGCCAGGCTTTGAAATCTGCGTCGTGCACGGGCGTAACTGGGTCTTTGTGGGCTGCGATTGACACGTTCATTGCGCCAGCAGGATTCAGTAAAAACGGATCAGCCAGCAAGCCTGCTTGGTCAGAACCCATG
>JAYTPK010000187.1:0-22221 GCA_043747295.1 Polaromonas sp.
CCCGAACCCTCGGCATCGTTTGTCAGCCTTACCTTGCCTGCTAATGCCGCTTTGGCTAGGCCAGCACCAATCGAAGCAGCCACATCAGCCACCGTCACCGGGCCGGGGTAGTCACGTTGCGAACCGTCTGGAAGGGTAATTTGAACCATGGTGATCTTCTTAAATAATTAATATAAATCTTCGGTCGCTGCATAGAGCCTCTGCCAATGCGCAACCCGCAAAATGCAAAAACGCGACTCAAGGCCGCGTTTACTATAAAAACCGTAGCTGCCGAACTTGGTGATGGGCAATCTACACGCGGACTCCTGCCGTTTTAGGCATAAAAAGTGTCGTGGTAGTTCGCGGTGTCATAACCAGCAGTGCCTTTCTCGCTCTTAGGAAATACTTTGAATAACATCTGGATTTTAACCTGCTTGGCTGGCTAGGTAGGCAACTTGGAGTCCGGTTTACTTACAGCTTTTCAATTAGCACAGCATTGCCACCTTAAAGTTGCAGCAATTAAATTTAGCGCACATGGCTTTAGAATCTGTATATGCGACTAACCACACAACAAGCCATAGACATACGCAAGCTAGTTGCCCAGCTAGCAGGCAGCACAGCGCGGGTGTGGCTATTTGGCTCGCGGGTGCGTGACGATGCGCGCGGGGGTGATGTTGATTTATTGCTAGAAGTCGATAGCGCAGTGGCAGAGCCTGCCCTGCTGGCAGCCCGGCTGGCTGCCAAGGTGTCCAGAAGCATGCAGGGGCGCAAGGTGGATGTGCTGATTAAAGCGCCTAATCTCTTGCACCTGCCTATCCATACCATTGCAATGGCGCAGGGGCTGCGGCTATGAAGCTGGCTGCGCCATTGGCAGCGCGGCTAGAGTTTTTGACGCGCGTTACTGGCAAAGAATGCAAGTATCTGCTGGATACAGACAGCCGTTTATTTGGTGATTTATTCACCACGGAAATGGCGCAGAAGATAGAAGCTGATCCAATATTGGCCGAACGGTTGGATGCCTTCGTAAGCCGCTTTGGCAGGCTACAAGACACTGTGGGCGACAAACTGTTGCCAGCGCTGTTGCTAGCTTTGGCTGAAACGCCCGGCCCAGCCATTGACAACTTGGATAAAGCGGAAAAGTTTGGATTTATTGAGTCTGCCGATGCATGGCTAGAAATGCGCAAGCTACGTAACCTAATGGTGCATGAATACATTGAAGACATGGCAGTACTGTCAAGTGCCCTGCGCAATGGTCATGAGTTTGTGCCTGCTCTGGTTGCTGCAGCAAGGCGTTGCGTTGCAGAGGCTAACAGGCTACTTGCTTGAGCAAGCAAATTGGGGAGCTATTGCCACACCTGCCGCGCCACGCGCACCATGTTCTCGCCCATCACCAGCGCCGTGTCTGCCGGGCTCATGCCTACTTTGGCCAAGGCTTCGGGCAGTAGCTGCCAGGTTTCCATGGGGGTGTAGGTCATGCGGGCGATGGCGCGGTTGTAACCGGCCTCAGTGGGCCACCAGTACACGGGGTCATAGTTGCCGGGTGGGTTGTCGTTCAGCTCGGGCTGCCTAAAGCTAATGTCTAGGCCAATGCCTACATGCTGCACGCCTACCAGGTCGGCCACATAGGCGGCGTGGCGGGCCATGTCGGTGGCAGTGGGGGTGTTGTTACCTAAAAATGCCGATACGCCAGACAGGCACACCACGCCGCCAGTGGCTGCACTGGCTTTGATTTGCTCGTCAGTAATGTTGCGGCCATGGTCTGCCAGCTTAAGCGGGTTAGCGTGGCTAAAGATGACGGGCTTGCTGGACGCAGCCATGATGTCTAGGCTGCATTTTCGGCCCGTGTGCGAGCAGTCCATTAGCATGCCTGCGTCGTTGACAGCTTGCACCATGCGTTTGCCCAGTGGCGTGAGGCCGCGCTCCACGTCGTGGCAGCCATCGGCCACGCTGTTGTTGCGGTTGTAGGCAAAGTGGATTTGTTTAACGCCTAGGCTAGCGTACAGCTGCACCATCTCGGGCCGGTCCATCAATGGCATGGCACCTTCTAGGTCAAACCCAATAGCAATTTGGCCGTTGGCCTTGGCGGCCTCTACGTCGGCCACGCTGCTGGCCAGTGTAAATTTATCGGGCTGCGCGGCAATTTTGGCGCGAAACGCGCCCAGCACCGCCATCACTTGTGGCACCGGATTCATGTCCATGCCTACGTTGATAGACACGTAATGCACGCCAATTTTGCGCAAGTTGTCAATCGGCGTGAAGTCTGCGTCTGGGTGCAGGGGTAGGCAAGCATGGGATTCCCAATAGATGGACATAGGTGCTTCTCACTATAAATTTGATAGCTGTCTGAGCAATAAATACTTGGACTACAAGATTATTTTATTGGTAAATAAGGTATTTTTCCACTGTTAATCGACTAGAAGACACTATCAATCGCCCAAAGACGAAAGGCCGCATGTAGCGGCCTTTCCATTTGGTGCATCTTTCAGCTTGTTAGCGTTCAGAGCTCATATCCCAATCGATAAGTACTTGTAATATAACTTATAACGGGTTACAAATACAACAACTATTTAACAGTTGTATTTGCAAGGATTTTTCATGTCTCAAAAAATGCGTTATCGCTTAGGGCTGGACTTAGGATCAACTTCGCTGGGGTGGGCGATGATTCGGTTGAATGCTGCAAGCGAACCTACTGCCGTAATCAAAGCGGGTGTACGCATCTTCTCTGATGGCCGCAACCCTCAAGACGGCTCTTCGCTGGCCATCACACGCCGCGAGGCGAGGGGCATGCGGCGCAGGCGTGACCGCTTGCTAAAGCGCAAGGCGCGCATGATGCACACGCTAGTTGCGCATGGCTTTTTTCCTGCCGACGCTACAAAACGCAAAGAATTAGAAACCATTAACCCCTACTCGCTGCGCGCCAAAGGCCTTGATGAAGCACTAAAACCTGAGGAATTTGCACGAGCGCTTTTCCACATTAACCAGCGGCGTGGCTTTAAAAGCAACCGTAAAACCGACAAAAAAGACAACGACAGTGGCGCTTTGAAGACAGCTATCAACAAGCTGCGCGCCATGCTGAATGACACGGACTGCCGCACCGTAGGCGAATGGCTTAACAAACGCGATGAAAACGGCGAGACAGTGCGTGCACGCTACAGACAAGCCAAAATCATCAAAGACGACGGCAAAACACGCATCGACAAAAGCTACGACCTGTACATTGACCGCGCCATGATTGAGGCCGAGTTTGATGCGCTGTGGGCTAAACAAACTGCGCTGAATCCCGCCCTGTTCAATGAAACTGCACGATTTGAACTGAAAGACTGCTTGCTTCACCAGCGGCCACTTAAGCCTGTGAAACCTGGGCGATGCACGCTACTGCCCGACGAAGAGCGCGCACCGCTGGCTTTGCCCAGCACGCAGCGTTTTCGCATTTACCAAGAGGTTAACAACCTGCGCATTTTGCGTGAAGGTTTAAAAGAAGAGCCTCTGACCTTGCAGCAGCGCAACGAGCTAGTAAAAGCGCTTGATCAAAATAGTAAATGCACATTTACCCAAATTAAAAAAATGCTAAGCCTAGGCGGCGCGGTGCAATTTAACTTTGAAGACCCCAAACGCCAAGAATTTAAAGGCAATGTGCCCAACGCCATATTGCGCAAAGCTGACCACTTTGGCGAAGACTGGATGGGCTTCGATGAAGCCAAACAAGATGCCATCGTGCTGCAACTGGTTAAGGAAGAAAACGAAGCTAAGCTTATTGCTTGGCTGCAAAAAGAGACTGGGATAGACGAAAAACGCGCCGAAGCTATTGCCAATGTAGGCCTGCCGGAAGGCTACGGCTCACTTAGCGCCAAAGCACTAGTGCGAATACTGCCTGAGCTACGACGCGATGTAATTACCTACGACAAAGCCGTGCAGGCCGCAGGCTTTGACCACCATAGCAATATCAGCCCTGCTGCTACAGGTGAGATATTGTCCGAGTTGTCGTATTACGGCGAACCACTGCAGCGCCACGTAGGCTTTGGCACAGGCAACCCGCAAGACACACCAGAAAAACGCTTTGGAAAAATTGCCAACCCCACTGTGCACATTGGCCTGAACCAAGTGCGCTTGGTGGTGAACGCCTTAATCAAACGTTATGGCCACCCCAGTGAAGTGATTGTTGAAATTGCACGCGACTTAAAACGCAGCAAAGACCAGCGTGACGAAGACGTGAAACGACAAGCTGAAAACCAGCGCCGTAACAAGCGCCACCGCGCTGATGTAGCTGGTATCTTAAATATCAGCGAAGAACGCGTAAAAACCGCTGACCTACAAAAGATGGTGCTGTGGGAAGAACTGAGTTTTGACCCAGCACATCGCCGCTGTCCCTACTCAGGCGTGCAAATTAGCGCTGCTATGCTGATAAGCGACGAAGTAGAGATTGAACACATATTGCCTTTCTCGCAAACATTAGACGACAGCCTGAACAACAAAACCGTAGCTATGAGGCAAGCCAACCGCGTAAAAGGCAACAACACGCCGTGGGATGCGTTCGGCAAACAAAGCCAAGTAGGGTTTGACTACCAAGCCATCTTGCAGCGCGCAGAACTGATGCCAAGGCAAAAACGCAGCCGATTTGCCGAGGACGGTATGGCGCGCTGGCTAAAAGACGACAAAGGCTTTTTAGCCCGCGCTTTGAATGACACCAAGCACCTGAGTAAAGTGGCACGTGAATATGTAAGCCTCATTTGCCCACAGAACACCCGCGTTATACCGGGCCAGATGACCGCTATGCTGCGCGCCAAATTTGGCCTGAACGATGTACTCAGCCTAACAGGTGAGAAAAACCGCAACGACCACCGCCACCACGCCGTAGACGCCTGCGTGATAGGCGCGACCGACCAAGGCCTGCTACAGCGCTTTGCAAATGCAAGCGCCAGCACACGGGAGAAGCAACTTAACAGGCTGGTAGAGAAAATGCCATTGCCATGGGATACATACCGCGAACATGTGCAACGGGCGGTCAATAATATTTGGGTGAGTCATAAGCCAGACCACAGTCATGAGGGCGGAATGTTTGATGCCACTATTTATGGCTTGAGAGGGACTGGCAAAGTAACCTATCGCCAAGAAACAGACGGTAATAAAACTCGTCCGATTTTGAATCGTGAAGTAGTCGAATTTTCTGATACAAAACCACAATCTTTAAAAGGCCCTAGGCACGGTATGCTCGACGATGGGAAACCAAAACCTTACATGGGGCTTTGGAGTCGAAGCAACTATGCGATAGAAATATTTAGGACTGTAAAGAACTCGTGGGATTCTGATGTTATTGAGCGGTTTCGTGCATATCAACTTGCAGCTGCAAGCGGGCCAGATCGACTACGACACGCAAGCCTAAGTTTAAACAATAGTCCCTTGGTAATGCGATTGCTGATTGATGATTTTATCTATGTAGAAATTGAAGGAAAGAAAACACTGCTGAAAGTTCTGAAAATCAATAGTACGGGAGCTATTACTTTTGTGCTCCATAACGAAACTAACGTTGGCGCGAGGTATATAAATAAACTTGCCGCTCAAAAAAATCAGAAGTCTGGAAAGCCGTTTGATTTACAAGCACTTCAAGATGATTTCTTTCAGAAAAGCATTTCACCAGCTAGTTTAAAGAGCTTTAAAGCTCGCCGTGTTTCGGTCTCCCCCATCGGCGAACTCCGCGACCCCGGATTCAAGGAATAAAAAAATGATTGGCCGCATCGTCGAAGTGGCCGATGATCGGCGGCACCTGTTTATGCACCGGGGTTTCATGGTGGTGCAAGACACAGAGGGCGAGCGTAAAGAACTGGGCCAAGTACCGTTGGATGACATAGCCGCCGTCATTGCCAATGCGCATGGCCTGAGCTATACCAACAACCTATTAGTAGCGCTAGCCGAGCGGGGCGCACCGTTTGTTCTGTGCGCAGCCAACCACAACGCCGTGGGCATGCTGCTGCCCATCGAAGGCAACTTTGAACAAGCCAAACGCATTGAAATGCAGATAGCGGCTAGCCAGCCCACCCACAAGCGCCTGTGGGCCACTGTGGTGCGGTCAAAGTTAGAGCAGCAAGGCGCAGCGCTTGAGGCCACGGGCGCGCCGTCTGCGCCCCTTACCGCCCTAGCTGCCAAAGTAAAAAGTGGCGACCCTGAAAACCTAGAGGCGCAAGGCGCACGCAGGTATTGGCAGCTGTTATTTGGCACCGAGTTTAGGCGTGACCAAAACGGTGGCGGCACCAACGGTCTGCTGAACTACGGCTACACCGTGCTGCGCGCTACTACGGCCCGCGCCGTGGTGGCCGCAGGGCTGCACCCCAGCATTGGCCTGCACCACAGCAACGATGGCAACGCTATGCGGCTGGTAGATGATGTGATGGAGCCTTTTCGCCCCATGATTGATCTGAAAGTGTGGCAACTGCTACGCAATGGCGAAAAAGAAGTTAACCCCGACACCAAGCGCGCCCTGGTGCGCACCATGTACGACGACATGCAAACCATGACAGGCGCAACACCTGTGATGGTGTGCGTACAAAAGCTGTGCACGTCGCTGGCTCAGGTGTATGTGGGTGAGCGCGACAAGCTAGACCTGCCCTTGCCTGGTCTGCCGCTGGGGCTGGCAGCGGCGCTAGACGACGAATAAACCATGGGCACACCGCTATGCTGTCAGGGTACCGACTGATGTGGATCGTAGTGATGTTTGACCTACCCGTGGTGGAGCGAGCCGAGCGTAAAGCTGCCACGGAGTTTCGCAATGGCTTGTTAGACGCTGGCTTTGAAATGAGCCAATTTAGCGTTTACATGCGGTTTTGCACTAGTCAGGCGCAAGTAGATACGCTGTGCAAACGGGTTGAATCAGGCTTGCCCAACGGTGGTAAAGTTAATGTGCTGCAATTTACTGACAAACAGTATGAACGCATCATTTCTTTCCACGGGCAAGCCAAACAGCCTAAAAATAAATCTCCAGACCAATTCGATTTGTTCTAGCCACTCATGAATTTCTTAAACTTGAACTGCGATAAATCCTATAAGAATCAAGGAGTTACCGCAGCCCCAGTTTAGTCGATTGGGATATGAGCTCTGACCGGAACCATGTCCACGATGTCGTCAAATCGCTCGAGAGTTTAGTCGATTGGGATATGAGCTCTGACCGGAACCGTTATGGTTGAATCGCAAAACAAAACCTCAGTTTAGTCGATTGGGATATGAGCTCTGACCGGAACTAGGTTCGATTGGCAGTGCAAAAAATCCTTAGTTTAGTCGATTGGGATATGAGCTCTGACCGGAACCCGACCGACCTTGGTAACCCTGCGCGCCCAAGTTTAGTCGATTGGGATATGAGCTCTGACCGGAACCTTAACGTAGTTGACAAGCAACGCGTTGGCAGTTTAGTCGATTGGGATATGAGCTCTGACCGGAACTAGTTTAGCTTGTGCAATTCGGCGTGATATAGTTTAGTCGATTGGGATATGAGCTCTGACCGGAACTGCATTCACCTTTTAAAAAACCCGCGTATAAGTTTAGTCGATTGGGATATGAGCTCTGACCGGAACCCGAACTTTGGTGCTATTCAGCAAGTTTCAAGTTTAGTCGATTGGGATATGAGCTCTGACCGGAACTGTTCTGAAAGTTCTAATTTCAAAATGTCTAGTTTAGTCGATTGGGATATGAGCTCTGACCGGAACCGCAGGCCGGGCAACTGGTCAAAGCGCTCGAAGTTTAGTCGATTGGGATATGAGCTCTGACCGGAACACGACGACGAGATTGATGCTGATGACCCCGAAGTTTAGTCGATTGGGATATGAGCTCTGACCGGAACTAACGCTCTGCTATTGATCCACCACAGTGAAGTTTAGTCGATTGGGATATGAGCTCTGACCGGAACTAGCGATACTTACTGTTTTGATGGTGTGCAAGTTTAGTCGATTGGGATATGAGCTCTGACCGGAACCGGCCACGGCGCGGGTATGGGGCGGGTAGCAGTTTAGTCGATTGGGATATGAGCTCTGACCGGAACTGCAATGCGCCACGCTGCATGGTGGTGCTGAGTTTAGTCGATTGGGATATGAGCTCTGACCGGAACCAGCATGGCGGCCATTGCACAGGCGCACGGAGTTTAGTCGATTGGGATATGAGCTCTGACCGGAACTTAAGGTGGCCATTTAATTGTTTCCGTCATAGTTTAGTCGATTGGGATATGAGCTCTGACCGGAACCACAGGTCGCGTAGGCTCATGTGGCCGGTCAGTTTAGTCGATTGGGATATGAGCTCTGACCGGAACTTGAGCGCCCCAGTATTAACAGAGGTCACCAGTTTAGTCGATTGGGATATGAGCTCTGACCGGAACACAGCTTGGGGTGATGCCTTTGGCCGCATGAGTTTAGTCGATTGGGATATGAGCTCTGACCGGTGGCCTGCGAGGCATGAGCACGGGTACGCGCCCATACCTCGCAGGCAAGCGCCAAGGCGCTGGTAATCAAGTTGCGAATACAAACTACTGCCTGGCGTTAGTACCATTCACTATGAATTTAATAGCTGCTTGAGCATTAAATACTTGGACTACAAGGCTATTTCGTTGGTAAAAGCTATGAAAAACAGGCTTTAGGCTACGCCGCAGCGCGCTTAAAACCTTCTGACGCGAGCATGAGGCTTTGGGTGTAGGGGTCTTTTACCTGGTGCGCTGCCAGGTCGCTAGAGGCCAGCATTTCTACGGTTTTGCCGCGCTGCATGACCATTAAGCGCTCGCACAGGTGGGTGACTACGGCTAAGTCGTGGCTGACCATGATGAAGGTCAGGCCTTTGCGCTGACGCAGGTCTTCCAGCAAATTGAGTACCTCGGCTTGTACCGATGCGTCTAGCGCTGAGGTGGGCTCGTCTAGCAGCAAAATTTGTGGCTCCAAAATCAGCGCGCGTGCAATGGCAATGCGCTGGCGCTGCCCGCCTGACAGCTGGTGCGGGTAGCGAAACCTAAAGCCACTGCCCAGGCCTACTTCGTCCAAGGCTTTTTCGATACGCGCTTCGGCGTCTGGCACGTTGTGGATGGCCAGTGGCTCGGCCAGTATGCGGTCGACGGTTTGGCGCGGGTGCAGCGAGCCATAAGGGTCTTGAAACACCATTTGCACCAAGCGGCGAAAGGCTTTGCTGCCGGGTGCGGGTAAAGCGGCTTGTGCTACAGGTTGCGCGTTAGAAGGGTTGGATGGGTTGGATGCAGCGGCTGATGCGGTTAATTGCACCGTGCCTGCTACCTTGGGGGCCAAGCCGCAGATGGCACGCAGCACGGTAGATTTGCCGGAGCCTGATTCGCCCACAATGCCAAAGCTTTCGCCGGGCTGCACGGCAAACGAGGTGTCGGCTACGGCAACGAAGCCGTCGTATTGCACGCGCAGGTTGGCTACGCTTAGGCCTACTGATGCACTTCCAGCACCCATCACAGCGCCCACTCAGGCTGGCGATCCAGCGTGGCCAGCGGGTGCACGGGCTTGCCCAACTGCGGCAGGCAGGCCATCAGGCCGCGTGTGTAAGGGTGCTTTGCATGGGCCAGGCCGCCAGCTTGCAGTTCTTCTACCACTTTGCCTGCGTACATCACCAAAATACGGTCGCAAAACGATGACACCAAACGCAAGTCGTGCGACACAAAAATCAGCCCCATGCCGCGATCAATCACCAGTTTGTCCATGATGGACAGAACTTGCAGTTGCACGGTCACGTCTAGCGCCGATGTAGGTTCGTCGGCAATCAGCATATCAGGCTCAGCAATCAGCATCATGGCAATCATGGCGCGCTGGCCCATGCCGCCAGACACCTCGTGTGGGTACAACCTGTGCACGCGCTCAGGGTCGTCAATGCTCACCGACTCTAGTGCTGAAAGCGAGCGCTTCTTAGCCGCTGCACGAGACACCTTGGTGTGCGCCAGCAAGGTTTCTTCAATCTGCTTGCCTATCGTCATCACGGGATTGAGCGAGAACTTGGGGTCTTGCAAAATCATGGCAATGCGCCCGCCGCGCAGTGCACGGCGTTGCTGGGGTGGGCAGTTGAGCAAATCAATACCGTCAAAGCTTAAGCGCTTGGCGCTGATGCGGCCCTCGGGGGCGGTTAAACCCAAAATGGCGCGGCCGGTTTGCGATTTGCCCGAGCCAGATTCACCCACTATTCCCAAGCGCTCGCGGCCCAGGCTAAACGACACGCCGCGCACCACCTCGGTCATGCCGCCGTCGCGTGCGGGGTAGGCTACGCGCAGGTCGTTTACAACCAACAAGGGTTCATTAGAAGTGTGGGTGGCGTTGTTCATCAAGCGCAGGGTATCGGGTAGGTGGTAGTCGCGTTTTTGTGAGGCGCTGGTTACTTCGCACTCTTGGGGTCTAGCGCATCGCGCAGGCCGTCGCCCAGCAAATTAAACGCCAAGCTGACGATAAAAATAGCTGCGCCGGGCGCTGCCGCCACCCACCATTGGTCCAGCACATAGGCGCGGCCGTTGGCAATGAGTGCGCCCCACTCTGGCATGGGTGGCTGCGCGCCCAGGCCTAAAAAACCCAAGCCTGCAGCGGTCAAAATAATGCCCGCCATGTCTAGCGTTACCCGCACAATCACTGACGACACACACAGCGGCATGATGTGGCGCAGCACAATGCGCCATGGCGATGCGCCCAGCAGCTGCACGGCGGCAATGTAGTCGGTTTGCCGAATGGTCAGCGTCTCGGCGCGTGCAATGCGTGCGTAGGACGGCCACGACGTGATGGCAATGGCGATCACCGCGTTGGTAATGCCGGGGCCTAGCGCGGCTACAAATGCCAGTGCCAAGATCAAACGCGGAAAGGCAAGAAAAATATCGGTAATGCGCATCAGCGCAGCGTCTACCCAGCCGCCTGCGTAGCCCGCCACTGTGCCCACCAGCAGGCCTATGGGGGCTGCCAGTACGGCTACCAAAATTACCACAAATAATGTGATGCGCGAGCCGTGAATGATGCGCGACAAAATATCGCGCCCTTGGTCGTCAGTGCCAAACCAGTGCGTGGCCGATGGCGGTAACAAGCGCGTGGTCGATAAATCGCCCACATAGGGTGAATACGGTGCCAGCTGGTTAGCAAAAATAGCCACCAACACCAGCAGCACAATAATCACCAGCCCCGCCATGGCCAAGCGGTTGCGTGCAAAAGTGCGCCAGGTGTTGTAAGCGCGACCCAGCGACGCTTGGCGGCGCGAGACCGGCCGGTCAGACATTAACCAGTCGTGCAAGGATAGCTCGGCTGCGGCGGCCGTGGGTGCAGAAGTATTTGTAGTTGTCATTTCACCCGCGTCCTGGGGTCAAGTAGTTTATAAAGCAAGTCAGACAACAAGTTCAGCCCAATAAAAACAGAGCCCACCACAATCGTGCCGCCCAGCACGGCGTTCATGTCTGCGTTTTGCAGCGAGTTGGTAATGTACAGGCCCAGGCCCGGCCATGAAAATACGGTTTCGGTCAGCACGCTGCCCTCTAACAAGCCAGCGTACGACAGGGCTATCACCGTCACCAATGGCACGGCCGCGTTGCGCAGGGCGTGCCGCCAAATAATGCGTGCCTCAGCCAAGCCTTTGGCCCGCGCAGCCACCACATATTCTTGGCTCAACTCATTGAGCATAAACGAGCGCGTCATGCGGCTGATGTAGGCCAGTGAAAAGTAACCCAGCAGCGATGCAGGCAGCACCAAGTGCGACAGCACATTGCCAAACGCCTCCCACTCGCCTGCGCGGGCAGCGTCTAGCAGCATAAAACCGCTGGTCGATGTAAAGCTGTATTCAAACGCTACATCAATACGCCCTGGCCCGGCCACCCAGCCCAGCTTGGCATAAAACAGCACCAGCGCCATCAAGCCCAGCCAAAAAATGGGGACTGAGTAGCCTATCAAGCCCATCACGCGCACGGCCTGGTCGGCTACGCCGCCCTTGCGCACCGCAGCCCACACACCCAGCGGCACGCCCAAGCCTGCGCCAATGATGATGCCTAGCGTTGCCAGCTCGATGGTGGCCGGAAAAGTGCGCTTGATGTCTTGCAACACCGGGTTAGACGTGAGCACCGAGGTGCCAAAATCGCCCTGCAGCACCTTGCTGATGTAGATATAAAACTGGTGCCACAGCGGTTTGTTCAGCCCCAGCTCTTCACGCACGCGGGCTATCACGTGCTCAGGCGCGCGGTCGCCAGTGATGGCCAACACAGGGTCGATAGGGATGACGCGACCAATAAAAAACGTGACCGCCAGCAACCCAAGGTAAGTTAAAACAATTACCCCGAGAAAGCTGGCGAGCGTTTTGGCAAGGCCCGCCCAGTTAGTGCGCGACAGCCACGTGGGCTGCGCGTGAGATACACCGTTCACAAAATCTAAAGCTTAAAGCAACAGCGAACGTATTACTTAGTGACCTTGAACATATACGTAGCATCTGATGTAGGGCCAATCACCAGGTTTTTCACCTCGGCGCGCATGGCAGCCACTTCTACCTGCTGAAACAGCATGATGAAGGGGCTGTTTTGGCGGAAGTCGGCTTGCATTTCTTCATACATAACCCTGCGCTTATTGCCATCGCGCTCTAGCACGGCAGCATCGGCCTTTTTGGTCAGTTCAGGGGTAGCCCAGGCGTTGCGCCAGGCCAGTGGCTTGGTTTTAGGCTCATCGCTGTTGTCGGGGTTTTGCACAAAGGTGGCATTGGTGTGCGGGTCCCAGTAGTCTGCGCCCCATTGGCCGATGTACATGTCGTGTGTGCGGGCGCGGTACTTGGTTAAGGTTTGCTTGCCATCACCCGGCAAAATTTCAATGTCAACGCCTGCGCGCTTGGCCGTTTGCTGGAACGACTCGGTAATGCCCTGTACCGGCTGCGTGGTGCGCATGTCAATAGTGACTTTGAAGCCGTTAGGCAAACCCGCTTTGGCTAGCAGCGCCTTGGCTTTGTCTACGTCTAGCTTGTAAGGGTTGGTTTTGCTGGCACCCAGCAGGCCAATGGCCATAAAGTTTTGGTGCACTACGCCAATGTTTTTAATCAGCGTGTTTCCAATGCCAGCGTAGTCCACCAAATACTTCATGGCTTCACGCACCTCGGGCTTGGCCAAGTTAGGATTTTTCAGATTCATGCCAATGTAGTACACCGTACCCTTGGGTGTAGCGGTGGTGGTGATTTGCTTGTTGCTGGCCAGGGCGTCCAGGTCTTGCGGCGTCAGGCCGCGGGCTACGTCAACGTCGCCTTTCTCCAGCAGCAGGCGTTGGGTTGAGGACTCTTTGGCAAAGCGGTAAATCACGCGCTTGAGCTTGGACTTTTCGCCATAGTAGTTGTCGTTGCGCTCCAGCGTCATGATCTCGTTAGCACGCCACTCGCGCAGCGTCATGGGGCCAGAGCCTGCGTAGTTGGTTTTAAGCCAAGCGTTGCCCATATCGCCGTTAACTTCTTTGCTCATTACCAGCTTTTTGTCCATGATGCCTGCTACGTTAGCCGTCAAGCAGTTGTACACAAAGGTGGGCGCGTAGCTTTTGTCGGTTTCAAAGGTCAGCGTCAGCGGGCCGGTTTGTTTGATTTTGTCTTTGACGTTGTCTTTGGTAAAACCAAACTGGCCCAAGATGAAGGCGGGCGATTTGTCTAGCAATACGCCGCGCTGCAGCGAGAACACTACATCTTCCGCCGTCATAGGGTTGCCCGAGGCAAACTTTAAACCTGACTTGATCTCAAAGGTAAACGTCTTGCCATCGGCCGACACGCTGTAGCTTTTGGCAATATCGTTGACGAGTTTAGATGGGTCTTTCACTTCGTAGCGCAGCAGGCGGTCATAGGTATTGCCCATCACCTCGCCCGCAGAAATTTCAAACGCCTCCGACGGGTCCATCGAGATCACATCGTCAAAAGCCCAAGCCACCACCAAGGTGTCTTTAGGTGTGGCGGCGAGTGCTGCGCTGCCGTAGCAGGCCATGACCACCGCAGCAGCGGTTGAGCCCAGTGCGCGGCGTGTAAACGAGTTTGAGTGACAGTTCAAAATAATGCTCCTTGATAATCGGCATGATGATTGCAATGCTACGCGGGTATACGCTGCATTGCAATCATCATGCCAATTAGCCAGAGCAAGTCAATGCGTAGTTATCTCTAACCCATCAGGCCGACTGCGCCACGATATTCAGCGCCACCGCCTCGGCCACTTTAATGCCGTCAATCGCCGCGCTCATGATGCCGCCTGCGTAGCCTGCGCCCTCGCCTGCGGGGTACAGGCCTTTAGTATTGATGCTTTGGTAGCGCTGGGGGTTTTGCTCAGTGCGCGCTGCGGCATCTGCACTGTCGCGCAGCGCAGCGCGGCGCTCTTCATGACGTTTGATGCGGATGGGCGCTGAGGTGCGTGTTTCAATGCCCGTCAGCATGGCGTCTGCCATATCAAAGCCTGCGATCTGCTTGGCAAATGCAGGTATCGCCTCGCGCATAGCGTGTATGGCGTACATGGGCAAGCTGGGCTGCAATGGGTTGCCCAGGTCAGTTAAATGCACGCCGGGTTTGTAGCTGGGCTCTACGCTGCCTAAAGCAGTAGATGCTGTGCCTTTTAAAAAATCGCCCACCAGCTGACCTGGTGCCGCGTAGGTGCTGCCGCCCAGCACGTAGGCACCACTTTCAAGCGCGCGTTGAAAGCGCATGCCAGAAAGTACATGGCCACGGTCTTTCTCGGCGCACAGCGGGTTGCCCAGCGCATCAAAGTCAAAATCTTCGGGGTTGATGCCCACCACAATGCCTGCGTTGGCGTTACGCTCATTGCGGCTGTACTGGCTCATGCCGTTGGTTACCACGCGGCCCGCTTCACTGGTGGCTGCCACCACCGTGCCGCCTGGGCACATGCAAAAGCTGTACACACTGCGGCCGTTTTTAGCATGGTGCACCAGCTTGTAGTCGGCTGCGCCCAACATGGGGTTGCCTGCAAACGGGCCAAAGCGGGCGCGGTCAATCAAACCCTGCGGATGCTCAATGCGAAACCCCACGCTGAACGGCTTGGCCTCTACATACACGCCTTTGGCATGCAGCATCTCAAATGTGTCGCGCGCGCTGTGCCCAATAGCCAGCACCACATGGTCAGCGTCAATCTGCGTGCCATCCTCTAACGCTATGCCTTTGATAGCTGCCTGAGCAATAGATACTTGGACTACAGGCAGTTTTTGCAGTGAAATGTCGGTAACTTTGCTGGAAAACCTAAACTCGCCGCCCAGTGCGCAAATCTCTTCGCGCAAAAACTCCACCACCTTGACAAGGCGAAACGTGCCTACGTGCGGCTTGCTGACATACATGATCTCGTCAGGCGCGCCGCCGCGCACCATGTCCTCTAGCACCTTGCGGCCATGAAACAGCGGGTCTTTTACCTGACTCCACAGCTTGCCATCGCTAAACGTTCCCGCCCCGCCCTCGCCAAACTGCACATTGCTCTCAGGCTGCAGCTGGCTTTTGCGCCAAAAACCCCAGGTGTCTTTGGTGCGCTCTCGCACTGCTTTGCCGCGTTCTAGCACGATGGGTTTAAAGCCCATTTGCGCTAAGGTGAGCGCCGCAAACAAACCGCAAGGCCCGGTGCCAATGACGACGGGGCGTTTGAATGGTTTGTCAGGTGCGCGGGTGACGAACTTGTACGACGTATCAGGCGTTAGCGTGACGGTAGGTGTGGTGTGCAATGCCAGCTTAGGGCTGTGCTGCGCACGGGCTAGCACAGCGGCGTTGTCGGTGGTGACAACGTCTAGCGTATAGATAAAGTGAATGTCACTCTTTTTGCGGGCATCAAAGCCGCGGCGAAAAATGCTGACACCGATGATTTCTTCGGGTTTGAGCTTTAGACGCGCGCACACTGCTAGCTGCAATGCTTCGGGGCTGTGGTCTAGAGGCAGCTTGACTTCGGTCAAGCGTATGGACTGTGGTGTGGTCATGGTGGTTGGCTAGCCTGCACGGCTGCAAAACAAGGTGCTTGTATTTTAGCGGGGGATGCTTGGCTTTGTTTTGTACGGGCGCAGGCCGACGGTGTACTCAGCTCCGCGGCTGTCCTCCGTGGCTGCCTAGGGCAGCCTACTCCCCCTTGATGCCGCTGCGCTGAGTACACCATCGGCCCGCTCTAGTGATTAGGTAGGCGATCCACCGTGTATTACCAAGCCATCACAGTACGCAGTTCTGGCGCTTGGTGTGCACAGCGCAGCGGCATTAAGGAGGAGGCCGCAGGCCGGGGGACAGCCGCGTAGCTGTGCACACCAAGTGCCAGAGCGAGCACAGAAAAACAAATGCAGTAAAAACCACCGCCTCTTCAAAATCAATCGTCATGACACCCTACTGACACCACGTTGTCAGCAGAGGCCGCGCATAGTACAGTCTTCATTAACATTTGGAGCGCGACATGCGACACGCAATTAACTGGTTTGAAATTCCTGTAGCTGACTTAACCCGGGCCATGCGTTTTTACCAAACACTCACAGGCACCACACTGCGCCGCGAGGTGATGGGAGCGCCTGGCGAGGAGCTGGCGATATTTGCGGTGGACGACGAGAACAACGGTGTGAGTGGTGCCTTGCTATCTAGCCCACACTCTAAGCCCGCAGCGCAAGGCACTTTGGTGTATTTGAATGCAGGCCCCAGCCTTCAGGCTTGGCTTGACCGCGTTGTCCCGGCGGGTGGCAGCATTGTGGTGGGCAAAACAGCACTGCCGCCGGGCATGGGATTTTTTGCGCACATCGTTGACAGCGAGGGCAACCGGGTGGGTCTGCATGCTCTTGCATGATCACACGCGCTGCAACTGGATAGCGGTAGCCAGCGCTGAGCATGCGCGCCGTGGTCGCGATGCGTGCACAGGCGCAGGGCATGGCTTCATGCAGGTCTGCCACGGCAAGCGCGCGCCACTGGCGCGTGTGCAGCCGGGCGACCGCGTGGCGTATTACGCGCCCACTGTGACGATTGGCGGCAAAGACAAGCTGCAAAGCTTTGTCTCCATTGGCATTGTGCACAGCGCCGACCCCTACGCTTTTGATATGGGCGGCGGCTTTGTGCCCTATCGCAAAGACGTAAAGTACCTGCCAGCCCACGATGCGCCGATTGCGCCGTTGCTGGATGATTTTGAGTTTGTACAAGATCGCCAGCGCTGGGGCTATCAATTTCGCTTTGGGCTATTTAAAATCAACGACCACGACATGCTGCTGATTGCACGCGCCATGCAAGCGCCGTTGCCAATGCTACATTTTTAATAGCTGTTAGAGCAGTAAATACTTGGACTATCAGCATATTTCATTGTTAAAACTACCTCCAACAGCCTGAACAACATGCCTAAGACCTCATGGCCTGTCACCCCACACGCCATCACCCACGCTGGCGTGCAAGCCGTGTTTGACAGCTACCCGCCTCCACTGCGCAAAAAGCTGCTGGCACTGCGCCAGCTAATCATTGACACAGCCCTTGCAACCGAAGGCGTGGGCTGTGTGGACGAAACCCTCAAATGGGGTGAACCGGCTTATGTGACACAACGCAAACAGGGCAGCACCGTGCGCATTGACCGCAAAAAAACCGAAGACCGCTACGCCATGTACTTTAACTGCAACACCACACTGGTGGACAGTTTTCGCAGCCTGTTCCCGCACACCTTTACGTTTGAAGGTAACCGCGCCTTGGTGTTTAACGCTGGTGACAAGCTGCCTAAAAAAGAGCTGGCCTTTTGCATAGGCATGGCCTTAACGTACCATGTTGCTCAACGTGCTACGTCCCAATAAATCACCATGCGCCGCGCTGACCGTCTATTCCAGATCGTACAGACCATACGTGGCAGGCGCTTGACCACGGCGGCGCATTTAGCGCAGCGGCTGGAAGTGTCTGAGCGCACCATTTACCGTGACGTGGCTGACTTGCAAACACAGGGCGTGCCGATTGAAGGCGAGGCGGGTGTGGGCTATCGGTTGGGCAAAGGGTTTGAATTGCCACCGCTCATGTTTACCACGCAAGAAGCGCAGGCTTTGGTAGCTGCCGTGCGCATAGCGCAAAGCTGGCTCGACCCTGCTTTGGCTGCGGCCAGTGCCGACGCGCTGGGCCGCGTGATGTCGGTGCTGTCCAGCGCCGACCGCGCCGCAGCCGAAAGCCTGCTGGTGATGGTGCCACCCGTGGGCCTGGAGCCTGGCACCCAGCGTGTGCTGCAGCAACTGCGCGAGGCGGCGCAAGCCAAGCAGTTGGCGCACATCCGCTACCGTGACGCGGCTGAGTTGCGCACAAAGCGCACCGTGCGTCCTCTAGGCGTGTTTTACTGGGGCGCAGTATGGACACTAGCTGCGTGGTGCGAATCACGCGAGGACTTTCGCAGCTTTCGGGTAGACCGTATTGAAACCTTGGATGTGCTGCAAGCACGATTTGCAGACGAGCCAGGCCGCAGCTTGGCAGACCTGCTGCGCAATTTCAAAGCAGAGCATGATTAAAAATATTTGCTATTTATTTAATAGCTGTCTGAGCAACAAATACATGGACTACACACTGTTTTTGCTAGAATTTGACGCATGAACAGCACTTCAATCAAACATTCGGCTTCCACCACCGCCCTACTGCGCCTGCTGGGCACTCAGCTACCCATCATTCAAGCGCCAATGGCGGGTGTGCAGGGCAGCGCGATGGCTGTGGCAGTCAGCAACTCTGGCGGCCTGGGCTCCATACCCTGCGCCACACTCACACCGCAAACCTTGCACTCAGAGCTGCTGTCGATGACGCAGCAATGCTCTGAGCCGTATAACGTTAACTTTTTTTGCCACACAGTGCCTGCCCACGACACAGCCCACGAAGCCACATGGCGCGCCGCGCTCGCACCGTTTTATGCAGAGCATGGCATTGACGCAGACGGTATTGCGCCCGGCGCTGGCCGCGCACCGTTTTCTCACGACATGGCCGATGTGTTGCAGGCATTCAAGCCGCGTGTGGTTAGCTTTCACTTTGGGTTGCCAGCACATGACCTGCTGGCACGTATAAAAAGCTGGGGCGCAATAGTATTGTCCAGCGCCACCACCGTGGCCGAGGCGCAATGGCTGCACGCCCACGGGGCTGATGTCATCATTGCCCAAGGGCTGGAGGCGGGTGGCCACCGCGCCTTGTTTTTACCGCAGCACTTAACTGGTGATTGGGCTTTTGACTTGTCTACCCAGCAGGGCACTATGGCCCTGCTGCCGCAAATTGTGGCTGCAGTGCCCTGCCCCGTCATAGCAGCGGGCGGCATTGCAGACGCACACGGCGTGCGCGCTGCCATGGCACTGGGCGCAGCAGGCGTGCAGGTGGGCACGGCCTATATGCTGTGCCCCGAGGCCACCACTAGCGCCGTGCACCGCGCGGCACTGCAAAGCGCTGATGCACAGCACACAGCACTTACCACGCTGTTCACGGGCCGCCCCGCGCGCGGCATTGTCAACCGTGTCATGCGCAGCTTGGGGCCGCTCAGCACTGCGGCCCCACCGTTTCCCACCGCTACCGCTGCCATGGCGCCGCTGCGCGCAGCGACTGAAAAACAAGGCCTGGGCGATTTCATCCCACTGTGGGCTGGGCAAAACGTTGCTGGCTGCCAAGCCGTGCCTGCAGCGCAGATCACGCGCGAGCTGGCGCAAGGCCTAAGCTGAAAATTTATTCGTAGCGCAGCGCTTGTATCGGCAGCAGCTTAGAGGCTCGCCGCGCAGGGTAGAAGCCAAAAAATACGCCCACCACGGCCGAAAAGCCTGCGGCCAAGATAATTGACGCGGTGGTCATGCTGACTTGCCAGCCTGCAAACTGCGCTATGGCCCAAGTAGCCCCTGCGCCCAAGGCAATACCTATCAAGCCGCCGATTACACTGAGCGTGACGGCTTCAATTAAAAACTGCGTCAAGATATCCCGCCCGCGCGCACCCACGGCCATGCGCAGGCCTATCTCGCGGGTGCGCTCGGTCACACTGACCAGCATGATGTTCATGATGCCGATGCCGCCGATCACCAGGCTGATGCCTGCCACCGCAGCTAACAGCAGCGTCATGGTGCGGCTGGAGGCCTCTTGCGCTTGCAAAATTTCGGTGATGTTGCGGATGCTGAACGGGTCATCCGCACCGGGCTGCACTTTCAGGCGCTGGCGCAGCAGATCTTTGATGTTCTCCTCGGCCAGCTTCATGCTTTGGCCTTCTTTGACCTTCACGTTGATCACACCCACTCGTTTTAGCTTGCCGCTGTTGCCGCCCTGAATGCGGTTGCGGTAGGTGCTGATGGGGACGATGATCAAATCGTCTTGGTCTTGGCCTAGGGAGTTTTGGCCTTTCTTCTCCAGCAAACCAATGATGGTGACGGGCACTTTTTTAATCCGTATCACTTGGTCCAGCGGGTCGGCATCGCCAAACAACTGCTGCGCTACGGTTTGCCCAATGATGGCAACTTTGGCAGCGCCCTGCATTTCAGCGGCTTCAAAGGTGCGCCCGCCTAGCAGTGGCCACTCTCGGCCCTCCATATATTCGTTGGTGGTGCCCAGCACCGAGGTGCTCCAGTTGGTGTTGCCTGCCACCACCTGCGCGCCGGTGCGCATGCTGGGCGCGGCAATTTGCACTTCAGGCACGTCCTTGGCAATGGCCAAGGCATCTTCTTCAGACAATGCCTGCCCCGTCTGCGCGCCCAGGCGCACACCGCCTTGGGTTACGCCGCCGGGCAGCACCAGCATGATGTTGCTGCCCAAGCCCTTCATTTGTTCTTGCACGCGGTTAGTCGCGCCCTGGCCTACGGCAATCATGGTGATGACTGCAGCCACGCCGATGATGATGCCCAGCATGGTCAGAATGCTGCGCAGGGTGTTAGCTGCCAGTGCGCGCAGGGCGCTGCGCAGGGCGGCAAAGAAGTTCATGGTGTTGCTCCTTGTGCCGATTCAGTCAAGTTGCCTGTGGGCGCTGCTTGGCTGACCGATGGGTAAGGCGCATGTGCTAGTTGCTGCGCCACATCTTCAATGATGTGCCCATCTTTAAAAACGATTTTGCGGCGCGCCCACGCAGCAATGTCGGCCTCGTGCGTGACTAGCACCACGGTCATGCCCTGCGCGTTCAAGTCAGTCAGCAAGCGCATGATGTCGTGGCTGGTTTGGCTGTCTAGCGCGCCAGTGGGCTCGTCGGCCAAAATTAATTGTGGATTGTTCACCAGTGCACGCGCAATCGCCACGCGCTGCTGCTGACCGCCAGATAACTCAGCAGGTGTGTGGTCCATACGCTGGCCTAGGCCCACTTTGGCCAGTGCAGCAGCGGCTTTGTCGCGGCGCTGCGCCGACTTGATGCCGCTGTACACCATGGGCAGCTCGACATTCTCCAGCGCGCTGGTGCGCGGCAACAAATTGAATTGCTGAAACACAAAACCAATACGCCTGTTGCGGATGGAGGCGAGCTGGTCGCCCTGCATGTCTTGCACCGTCTCGCCCGCCAAACGGTATTGGCCACTGCTGGGTAAATCCAGGCAGCCAATGATATTCATCAAGGTGGATTTACCCGAGCCTGATGCCCCCATGATGGCCACAAAATCACCCTCGGCTATGTCTAGGGTCACACCGCGCAGCGCGTGCACGGTTTGGTCACCCATGGTGTACACCTTGGTCAAGTCGCGGGCTTCAATGAGGGCCATAGTGTGTTGCGTAATGTATTGTGCGTTAGCTTAAAACGGCATGCGCGGGCCACTGGGCCGCTGGCCACTACCCCCGCTTGCGCCACTGCCACCGCCACTACCTGTTGCACCACTGGCCGCGCCGGGCACTGTTGTACCAATGATGACACTCGCACCTTCTTTGAACACCTCAGCATTGGGCGAATTGGGGGCCACCAACAGCTCGGTGCTGGTGCCATCGGTAATGCCTAAGCGCACGTTGTAGGCTGCGGGCTTGCCGTCGGCCCCCATCAGGTAAATGCGCCCACGGGTAGAGCTGCGGCTGCCTGCCTCGGCCAGCAGCGCTGCATATTTGGGTTTTTGCTCTGGGGTCAGCAGGTCACCTATCTTGGCGCGTGTGTCGGCCATGATGCGCTCGCGTGCTTTGGGGCGTTCTTCGGCTGTCATGTCACGCAGTGCGCCAAACTTGGGTCGTGCCTCAGCATAAATCGCGTCAACCTTGCTGATTTGATCTGGCGAGAGTTGCAACTCAGTCACTAAGCGATTACGAAACTCGGCCAATGGGCCACCGCCGCCGCCTGCGCTGGACGGGCTGCCCGCAGGGCTACTGGGTGTACTGCCTGCAGCCGATGCTGCTGGTGTAGGTGTTGTTGTTGGAATTGTTGCAGTAGCG
>JAYTPK010000188.1:0-5206 GCA_043747295.1 Polaromonas sp.
GCCATTGCCTGCGAAGACACCCGCCACACCCAAGCCATGCTGCGCGTGTACGGCATCACCAAGCCGCTGCTGGCCGCGCATGAACATAACGAGCGCGAGGCTGCCCAACTCATCATCACCCGCCTGCGTGCGGGCGAGCGCGTAGCCTATGTGAGCGATGCAGGCACACCCGCCGTGAGCGACCCTGGCGCGCGCCTGGCAGCCGACGTGCGCGCCGCTGGCCTGCGCGTGCTGCCCCTGCCCGGCGCTAGCAGCGTGACGGCGCTGCTGAGCGTGGCAGGCATAGCCGATGACACAGGCGCCTACATCTTCCAAGGCTTTTTGTCGACCAAAGCCAAAGAGCGCGACACGCAAGTAGCCACCATCGCCACTGAGCCGCGCGCGGTGGTGCTGCTAGAAGCTCCGCACCGCATAGAAGCCTTGGCCACCGCACTGGCCGCACTAGGCGAGCGCAACGTCACCCTAGGCCGCGAGCTGACCAAACAGTTTGAAGACATCGCCACCGTGCCCGCGCGCGGCATCACCGCGTGGCTAGCCGCCGACCCGCACCGCACCCAAGGCGAGTTCGCCATCATCATCCACCCCCGCGCCGTTGAAGCCGCGCAAACCACCCAAGGCCAGCGCGTGCTGCAACTGCTGTTGGCTGAGTTGCCGACTAAAACGGCGGTGAAGTTGGCTGCCGACATTACGGGCGAGCCGCGCAATGCGCTGTATGAATTGGCTTTGTCGCTTAAGTCAGATAAATGATGATTTATGGTGCTATTTAGGCTTGTAGTCCAAGTATTTACTGCTCAAACAGCTATTAAATTTATAGTAAGCTAAGTGCATTCTTGAGGGAACACATATGCCCAGCACCCCCGAAGAAAACCGCAACAACGCGATGGCTTTTTATGAGCTAATGTTCAACCAGTGCAAACCGCGTGAAGCCGTTGAGCGCTATGTGGGAGCAAGCTATACACAACATAACCCACATGTGGCAGATGGCAAGGACGCCTTTATCGAGTATTTTGAACAGATGGCGCGGGATTGTCCGGGCAAGCAGGTCTACTTCAAGCGATCTGTGGCCGAAGGCAATTTTGTTGTCCTTCATTGTCATCAGACTTGGCCTACGGACAAGGACAAGGACAAGGACAAGGACAAGGACAAGAACAAGGACTGGGCGGGTATTGATATTTTCCGCTTCGACACCGAAGGAAAAATCGTAGAACACTGGGACGTGCTGCAGGTTGTGCCAAACGAATCAAAGCACTCGAACACCATGTTCTAGGGTGAATGCGATGGCACCTACATCTTCATTCCAGCCAACGCGCACAGACCTACGGCTTGCGCGCGAGCCTAGCTCACTGCGGAGAAATAGCGGGTACTGATGAATGACCATACATGCCAGGAGTTTGCCAACTTGAGATCACAGTTTGTGATCTCAAGTTCGGACTGAGATGCTGCTGGAGCTGATGAGACCGCCTGCAGCACTAAAGCTATGCCATGGGCGCTATTACTTAAAACACCTTACTAAACTTAGATTTATCCTTCAAAAAGTATTAATTTAAAAATGAAGGATAAACTGTACGTGCCAACCCACCTTTAGAGCCCAACCCGCCATGCAAGGATGAGTCAGACCGTTTTTGCCAATGGCGGCATTAATACAAGACAGGCTTCCGCATCTGGCGAAAAACTGGCACCACATCAGTTCGTTTCCGGCTGCGGTGGTCAAAGATGCGATAGCGAAACTGATGCCTGGAGCATAGTGCTTTCATGCCTATTGCCACGGCGATCAGCCACTGCGGCCTTAACGTAGGTGCCATGTGGGCTACTTAAGGGCATTAGTAGCTGAACACCCCGGTAGTGGGTTTGTCGTGAGCAGTTTGGAATGGCGATTTACATCCACAATCTAGATAGCCAAAAGCTTTCCTCGGTTTCCATGGCCTTTTTAAATTCCTCAGGGCTCAGCCCTGTGATGCGTCGCACTTCTCTGCACATATGGGCTTGGTCGGAAAATCCAGTGTTAAATGCGACCTCAGCCCAACTCAGCATATCGTTGTCTAATCTGTCGCGTACCTCAAAAAACGCTGTCTCGGCCCGAGCAATGCCACGCAGCCGTTGCAAGGTTTGACCTGTCCAACGCTTAATACGGCGCTCTAATTGCCGCGTACTCTTACCTACACCGGATAGCGCAGCACGTATCGCCAAGTCATTCACCCAATCCTGGTGGCGGGAAACAGGCTGTGGCAATTGATCGCGGCAGGCATCCCAGCGCGCAAGTAAAAACGTCTCTAAGAGTTGAATCCGCGCAGTGTCGTCAACGGCCATTAACACGTCGTCAGCCATGCGTTGCCAGCTAGCATCCAGCAGATCGGCAATGGGCGCGAAGGAGTCGACCAAACTGGCCACATCAATTCCGGTAAGTGCATGGAAGGCATCAGGGAAGAAGAGCACCATCAAACCATGCAGTTCACCAATATTTTTAGTGATGCTGGGTATGGTGTGTGGCCCAACCACTACGATTTTCTCAGGGATAGCATGCTCAACGGGTAGGCCGCCTTGAGACACTAAATCCCCATCGCCTTTGATTCTCCACATGATGGTGCATAACGGGGTCGCGTTATAGTGATTGAACATTTCAGCTGGACCGAGGGCAATGCCGCTGGTATTGCGGCTGACGTAAGCCCGAACGCAACTGTTCAGAGCTGGGTTGGGTAAGCGCAAGTGGGTGTCTGCAACTTTAAATGGATGTGTCTCACTTCTTACTGGGATACAAGGTGCAATGGTCATGGGGAAAATTGTACCCATATGCGCATGTCGTAATTGTTCAATACAGCCTAGCTTTGGGTGTTTAACATTCCCTTTGAACATAAGAGAAAGTTATACACATGCCACCTGACACCATCCGTTCTACCCGGCCACCCGGCCCACGCTCCAGAGTTTTTGGATTTGATTTTCTGGGTCAATCGAAGGCGGATTATCTGGGTCATATTGAGGGGCTGAAACAACGCTTCGGCGACGTGGTGATGAGCCAAGTAGTTCACGAAAAGATTTTTGATATACATCACCCAGACTTAATTAGGCAGCTGCTGGTGGACAACGCAGACGCATTAATCCGCTGGGAGCGTGGCATCGAGGTGTTTTCAAACATCCATGGACAAAGCGTTTTGGTGACTGAAGGTGAAAAATGGAAGCGCCAGCGCTGGATGCTGCAGCCCGGATTTAGCACCAAGCGCATGGCGGGTTATTGTGCGCTCATGACTACAGCGATGCAGGACGCGCTGAACGCACTGGAGCAGTCTGAGGTGGTAAACCTGGATTTCAACCATTGGGTACACCAGTTGACCATGGATGTTATTTTTCAAACGTTATTCAGTTGCACGGACACACTACGGCGCGATCAAGCTATCGCGGCAGTGGCGACCCTTTCTCAAGTGGGTAGGCTAGAGATGTTTGCTCCGATGAGTGCGCCAGACTGGATGCCGCACAAAGCAGAGAAACGGCGTGCCAAGAAAATATTGGATGATTTGATTCGTTCCCATATCCGAAACCGCCGTTCGCAGAGCCCTGCCGACAACCAACAGACAAACGATGTTCTAGCCATGCTTTTGGCCGTACGTGATGACCAGGGTGACCGCAACGGATTGAGCGATGAGGAAATCCGAGATCAATGTATGACAATTTTTCTAGCGGGGCACGAAACAACGGCAATCGCGCTGTCTTGGTGGGCAGGCCTAATGGCCCAGCATCCCCAAGCTGCGCAGCGCTCACAGGCGGAAGTGGATTCTATTTTGGCCGGGAAACCTATTGAATATGTCGATGTAGCCAATATGCGTTACCTGAACTGGAGCTTGAAAGAAGCGCTTCGGCTGTATCCACCAGCGTCTGCCCTGATTTCCAGGCGCACTATAAGGGAAGTGACATTGGGCGATTGGCGCATTCCCAAGGGGGCGATGGTGCGCATTACCCCGTGGGTAGTTCACCGGGATGCACGATGGTTTACCGAGCCTACGCGCTTTATGCCTGAGCGTTTTAATGAGGATACACCGCTACCCAACCGCAACAGCTTTATACCATTTGGCACCGGGCCAAGGGTATGCATAGGCAGCCACTTTGCTTTGACAGAAATGGCGTTGATAGCAGCTCATTTATTGCAAAACTTTTCTTTTCACATTGCTAACCTGCCGAAGCCAAAATTTGAAGTGTTGCTGTCGCCCGAAGGCGGAATGCCGTTGCAATTGGTGCGGCGCGTGTGCAAACCTAGCTTCGTGTAGAACGCTAGGCAGTTTTCAAACTGCATTCAATGTTTTAATGAAAAAATATATCAAGGGTATTCAAAATATGATTAATGTACTTGCATGGTTTATGTTCGGATTGGGGATCGTGCATATAATTTTTGGTCTAATAAAATTCAAAGCGCAAATTGCTGGCGCAATTTCTGATGGGTTCGTAGGAAAATTTCGCGCTCCAGAAGCAAGACGCACTGCTTTTTGGTTTCTAATTTTTGGCCCCATGTTCATGCTTGCAGGGCATGTTGCGGTACATGCGGTTGCGACTGGAGATCTTGCATTGCTGAAAATTCTGGGTGTCTACTCATTCGCCACGGCATTGATTGGCGTTGCTGCATTTCCAAAATCACCCTTCTGGGCCGCACTTGTCATCTCGCCATTACTGATAGCCGCAGGCTTCGGTTACCTGCGTTAAGATTTTTCCCTAAAAAATATTCAAACATTCTATGTAGTCAATCATCAGGTGAAAATTCAAATAAAACCATCCTGAAAACTAACTCGTGCAAAATCGAGCTTACTACAGGACTGTGATGATTGTTTTAAGTATTGAATCTTCGTGCGACGAAACTGGGGTGGCTTTGGTAGAAGCTGCGGAGCAGGGTGTGTCGCGCTTGCTATCTGCCGCACTGCAGAGCCAAATTGCCATGCACTTCAAATACTCTTCATGGTAATTTTTAGTTTTCCTAGCAATAAAAAATTTAACTTAACGCAAGCTCACAGTTTGCCGTTTAAAGCTAGAGTCTTGCCATTTACCAAAGGCCACTAGCAGGCTGGGGTCGCTAATTTACTTGCTTGCTCTGAAACTACATTGTAGTTATGATATTAATATGAGCAATCTGAACTTTGAATGGGATGAGCGCAAAGCCGCAGCTAATGCGAAGAAACATGGGGTCACTTTTGACGAGGCGAAGTCAGTTTTTGTCGATGAGCGCGCTAAA
>JAYTPK010000189.1:0-22505 GCA_043747295.1 Polaromonas sp.
TATTTGCCTGATTCAAAATCACGCGGGTCAGGCATGGAGCCGATGATCAAAGCGACAAAAGTGTATTGCCGCATGCTCCAGCTAAAACGGAAAAAGCTGTACACAAAGATACCAATCAGCATCATGATTTTGAGATCAAAAATCAATACGCTGGTGCGCACTGCAAACGGAATATCTTTCACGAAATCTGCCGCTTTGTCGGTGCTGCCCAAAAGCGCAAACAAACCACCGATCACGATGATGGTGGTCGAGCTGAAAAACGAAGGCGTGCTAGACAGGTTTTGCGCAATGATGCCGTCCAGCACGCGCGGCTCGCGCGCAGTGGCTTGGTGCATCCAGTAGCCACGGTAACGGTTGGTGGTGGCGATCAGCGAGCCGCGCTCAGCGCCCTCACGGCGGCTAAACCACGCGTAGGATATCCACGCAGCAAAAAACCACAGCAGTGCTAACCAATCAAACCAAGGCAGTAATGTAAAAACTTGCATGATCAGTACTGTACGCGAACTCTGCGTCACCAGTTACGCTGCAGGCTCAAAGCCAGATTTGCACTGCGCGCTGTGCAATCACTTGGCCATGCTCTTGCACAAAATGACCTGCCTGGGGCAGCAGCATCGGCTCAGGGCAATTGCGGATAATTTCGTGCAGGCAGCCCATGGGCTGCTCTCCCAGTACGGGGTCTTGGGTGCCTATGGCCATCAGGCTTTGGCCTGCCCACTGGTTTTGCCAAAAATCCATGGCTTGGCGGCTAATGGGTGCACCGTCTGAATCTTCAAACTCTGGCACCATAGGTGGGAAAGCGCGCGTGGCAGCGCGGTGGCCGTTGTCTGGATACGGAGCCATGTAAGCGGCGCACTCAGCCTGAGTCATAGCTTTGTCGCCGCGCGCAAACAAACGCGCAATATCAAAATCAGGTTTGTCTTTGCACATGGCGCGCCACGCTTTAAATCCATCTGTCAATGGCACTTGGCCTGTCGCTAACGCAGTGTTCATCACCAACAAGCCTTTGTAGCGCTGTGGTGCGGACATAGGCAAGGTTAAGCCCAAAATACCGCCCCAGTCTTGCACTACCAACACCACGTTGTGCAGATCAAGCCGCTCGACAAAATCTATCAAACATTGGCGGTGCCACATGAAGCTGTGAAAGCTGTCTTTTTTGGGTTTGTCGGATTTACCAAACCCCACCATGTCAGGTGCCACCACGCGCGCACCACTGGCACTGAAAATAGGAATCATCTTGCGGTACAGATAGCTCCAAGCGGGATTACCGTGCAGGCACAGGTAGGTGGTGCCAGTTTGCGCCCTATCAACCATAACATCAGCCATAGCGCCACCGGCAACGTCAAGGTAATGCAAACGCAAACCCTGCAGGCTAGGCAAGTCACTCACATAGTTCGCAGGCCACGGATAGTTTGGCAAATTGGCAAATGCGCTGTCAGGTGTGCGCAGCGCGTCCTCGCGCAGCGGGTGGTGTTGCAGGCGCTGCGCCTTGCGTTTACTAGCAAAAAAATCTTGCAATAGCTGGCCCGATGCCGCAGCGATACCTGCACAGTCGGCATGAGCGAAGCCTAAATCTGCTGCAGATTGCACCTGGGTTTGGTGGTTCAGCGCAGTGTTAGCAAATAGATTAGTGACCGAACCTGCTGCGCCCGTTTTAGGGTCAGCCACGGCATACACCACGCTTTTTAGCCGCGCATGCAGCATGGCCCCGGCACACATGGCGCACGGCTCTAGCGTGACATACAGCTCGCAGCCGTCTAGCCGGTAATTGCCCAAGTACGCCGCCGCTGCGCGCAGGGCCACAATTTCGGCATGGGCGGTGGGATCATGGCTGCCAATCGGTGCATTGCGGCCTGTGGCAATCACCTGGCCGTCTTTCACCACCACCGCGCCCACAGGCACTTCGCCCGCCAAGGCTGCAGCGTGCGCTTGGTCTAGGGCTAATTGCAAAAAAATAGCAGGGGCATTAGTTAGGGCCATGGCAAAGCAGTTTACAGTGATGTCATGAAACATCTTGTCTTTGCCCTGACTTTTTGCATCACCTGCCTGACTACCCTGGCTGCCCAGGCCCAGCTAACCCAGGTTCGCACCATAGAAGGCGTCACTGAATACGCCCTGCCCAACGGCCTGCAGGTGCTACTGGTGCCCGACGCTAGCAAGCCGGTAGCCACGGTCAACATCACTTACCGCGTAGGCTCGCGCCACGAGAGCACGGGCGAGACCGGCTCTGCCCACCTGCTAGAACACATGCTGTTCAAAGCCAGCGGCAAGGTGACTAACGCCATGCAAGACATGCAAAGCTTGGGCATGCGCTGGAACGGCACTACCAACTTTGACCGCACCAATTATTTTGCGCATTTTTTAACCAACGACGATAAAGCCACCGAGCGCATGGACTACATGCTGGGCTGGCTAGCGGGCATGATGACGCAAGCAAAATTTACCCGCGCTGACCTGGACAGCGAGATGACCGTGGTACGCAACGAATTTGAGCGTGCCGAAAACGAGCCTAGTCGCGTGCTAGGCGACCGCATGCGCGCAGCGGCCTTTAGCTACCACGGCTACCGCCACAGCGTGCTAGGTGCTAAAAGCGATATTGAAAACATACCGCTGGACGCGCTGTACGCTTTTTACCGCAAACATTACCGCCCTGACAACGCCACGCTCATCATCGCAGGCCGGTTTGATGAGGCTGCGGTTAAAAACAAAATCACCACTGAATTTGGCGCCATTGCCAAGCCTGCTGCGCCCTTGCCCACCACTTACAGCATTGACCCCGTGCAAGATGGTGAGCGCAGCGTAGTGCTGCGCCGCACGGGTGGCCTGGCCAGCACCGCCGTGTTGTACCGCATGCCTGCAGGCGGCACACAGCAGGGCTTGGCTACACGCGTGCTGGCTGAGGCACTGCAACAACCCAACGGGCCACTTAAACGCGGTTTAGTGAACCAGCGATTGGCTGTCACCGAATGGGCCTATTACGCCGCCACCCGCGAGCCAGGTTTTTTAGTGGTGGGCATCGGCCTGCCCGAAAAAGCTGAGGGCAGCAGCGACGATGACTTCCGCATCAAAGCCATTAGCTCAGCGGCAGCTTTGGCCAAGGTAGTAGAAATTTACCAGCCCAGCGATGCCGAAGTGAACACCGCGCGCAATGCGCTGCTGGCCAGAGTGCGCGCCCTGCTGCGCGATGCCGAGTCCACAGGCCAAGCCCTGAGCGAAATGGTGGCACTGGGCGACTGGCAACAGCTGTTTTACCAACGCGATGCACTAGAAACCTTAAGCGCCGACGAGGTACGCCAATTAGCCCGCAGCTACTTGGTAGCCAACAACCGTACCTCAGGCACCTATCTGCCCTACCCCGCCTTAACCGAGGTCGCCGCACCTGCTGCTGTTACGCTGCGCGCACCTGCGCTCGGCATACCTAATGCTACACAATTTGTAGCTGCCCGAGCAATAAATACTTGGACTATAGCCAATATTAGCTCCCAAAATAGCAATACAACCAGCACACTAAGCCCTGTTGTTAAAGCCGACAGCTTCGACATCACACCCGCTGTGCTAGCCCAGCGTACGCAGCGCGCGCAGCTGACCGTAGCCGGTGCGCCGGGCCTGAAGCTGGCCGTGCTGCCGCGTGCCACCAAAGGCGACAGGGTGACCGGCACGCTGCGCCTGCGCTGGGGCACTGCAGACTCAGTCAAAGGCTCGGGTGCTATAGCGCCCATGCTGGCGGTGCTGCTGATGGAGGACAACGCCCGACTAGGCGGCACAGCGCTGAGAGAAAAACTGCAAGCACTGGACGCACAATTTAACTTGACTAGTTTCCCTGGATTTTTAAACGTCAATCTGGAGTTTCCAGCAGCCAACACCACCGCCGTGCTAGAGCACCTGAACTACGTGCTGCGTGCACCCAAATTTAACGCCCAAAGTTTTGACCGCAATCAACGCGCAATGCTGGCCACTATGCAAAACCTCAAGTCCAGTACCGTAGGCTTAGCCGGTAATGCGCTAGACCGCAGCTATCGCCCCAAGAGTCTCTACAGCAACGGTGACCCGCGCGAGGCACGTAGTTTTGAAGAGTCTGAAGCCTTGATTCGCCAAGCCAAGGTCGATGAGATTAAAACCTACTGGGAACGCTTTGGCTCAGCCCAAGTAGGCGAGCTGGTACTGATGGGCCCTGTTGACTTAAGCGCTGTGCAAACCCAGCTGCAAGCCTTATGGGGCGACTGGGCCAGCACTGAGCCGCACACCCCGTGGACTACCGCCTACACCGCCCCTGAAGGTGATGCCTCAGTCACAGTACCGCTAGCCGAAAAAGCCAACGCCAACTATGCCGCGCGCATCGCCATTAAGCTCAATGATGCTGATGCAGATTTCCCGGCGCTGTTTACCGCTGTGCAGTTGCTAAGCCAGCAAGGCCTGCGCCAGCGCGTGCGGGTGAAAGAGGGCCTGAGCTACGGCGTAGAGGCCAGTTTAAACGTGCCGACTGAGAAAAGCACCGATGCCTCCATTGCCATCAGCGCCAGCTTTGCACCTGCTAACTTGGCCAAGCTGCGCAGCACCATACGCGAGGTGCTGCAAGAGGCGCGCGCTAATGGCTACAGCGCGTTAGAGGTGAGTTTTGCCAAATCAGCCATCATGAGCCGCCGCAGTGAGCTGCGTAACCAGCCTTTCAACACCGTCAGTGGTATTGCGTCCAATTTGCGTTTCGACCGGCCCTTAGATTACGCGGCCATTTTTGACAAAGCCTATGAGGCGCTGGATGCTAGCGCGGTCAATGCAGCGTTGAAAAAATACCTTGAGGTAGAGCGTTTGCGGGATGTGGCGGTGGGCAGCTTTTAAGTAGCTGCAGGTTATGTAGCCGCAGCGACTAATCTTTGCGTGTAGGCATGCTGCGGTGCATCCAGCACCGCCTGCACACTACCCTGCTCAACAATATCGCCGTCTTTCATCACCAGCACTTCATGCGCCATCGCGCGGATCACGTCTACGTCGTGGGTGATCAGCAAATAACTTAAACCGCGTTCCCGCTGCAGGCGCTGCAGCAGCGATAGCACTTGTTTTTGAATCGTCACATCTAGCGCGCTGGTGGGCTCGTCTAGCACCAAAATACTGGGTTGCACAATCAGCGCACGGGCTATCGCAATGCGCTGGCGCTGCCCGCCGGAGAACTCATGCGGGTAGCGCTGCAGCAAACCTTCAAACTGCTCTTGCGTTAAACCCACATCTTGCAATGTTTGCAGCACCCGCTCTTGGCGCTGCGCAGTATTGAGTTCTCGCGCGTGCACGTGCAGGCCTTCGCCCACAATTTCTTCCACCGTCATGCGCGGCGACAGCGACGAGAAAGGGTCTTGAAACACCACCTGAATGCTTTTACGCAAGCCTTGTGCAAAATTCACTTTTGCTATGTTTTGCATAGCTGCTTGAGCAGTAGATACTTGGACTACGGGGCTAAATGATTGGTAAAACACCTCTCCAGAGGCTTTAGTAAGCCCCAGCATAGCCAAGGCCAGCGTAGATTTACCAGAACCCGATTCACCGATCACACCCAGTGTTTGGCCAGCAGATAAATCAAACGTGGCCTGCTTGACGGCGACAAACTCTGCCTTGCTAAACCAGCCTTTAAAACCTGGCTTAGGTATAGCGTAGCCTACGCGCAGATTATTAGCGGCTAACACCGTGTCATTGCCGATGACATGACTATCCGTTTGGACTGAGCTTGTCGAAGTCTTCCTCCCCCCTTCGACGAGCTCAGGGCGAACAGGGGCCTCTACGACATCGCGCACGGGTTTACTGGCCAATAGCTTTTGCGTATACGCATGCTGCGGGTTGGCAAACACCTGGGCTACGGTACCGTGCTCAACAATATGGCCGTTTTCCATCACTGCAATACGATCGGCAAACTTGCGCACCATGTTCAGGTCGTGCGTTATCAAAAGCACCGCCATCTGGTGGCTTTTTTGCAGCTCGCCCAGCAGGTCTAATATTTGTTGGCGCAGCGTCACATCTAGCGCCGTCGTAGGCTCATCGGCCAGCAGCAGGCGCGGCTTGCAAGCCAGCGCCATCGCAATCATCGCGCGCTGGCGCTGCCCGCCTGACAGCTGGTGCGGATAGCTTTGCGCGCGGCGCTCGGGTTCTGCAATACCTGTTTCCACCAGCAGCTCTAACACGCGCGTCCATGCAGCTTTTTTGCTCAGCGCTTGTTTGGTTTCTAACACCTCAGCAATTTGATCGCCAATGGTAAACAGCGGGTTCAGCGCCGTCATAGGCTCTTGAAAAATCATCGCAATATCATCACCACGCAGTCCTTGCATCTCTTGCTCAGGCAGTTGCAGCGTGTCTTTACCGTCAAACAACACTTGCCCGCCCAGCTGGGCGTTTTGCACCAGTCTCAAAATAGCCAGCGCAGTAACTGATTTGCCAGATCCCGATTCGCCCACCAGCGCCAGCTTTTCACCTGCGTTGATGGAGAAGTTGATGCCGTGCACCACTTCTTTGCCAGCAAAGGCCACGCTGAGGTTTTTGACATCAAGCAAGGCTGTCATTTGTCAGCCTTTCGCGGGTCTAACGCATCGCGCAATGCATCGCCCATAAACGTCAGCAACAGCAGCGTGATAACCAACACTGCAAAGGTCGACAACGAAATCCACCACGCGTCAATATTGTTTTTGCCCTGCGCCAGCATCTCGCCCAAGCTGGGCGTGCCCGGTGGCACACCCAAGCCTAAAAAGTCCAGTGACGTTAGCGCCAAAATAGCCCCGCTCATGCGGAACGGTAAAAACGTTACCACTGGAGTCATGCTGTTGGGCAGCACATGGTGTGTGATGATTTGCCAATGGCTCAAGCCCAGCGCCCGAGCAGCACGCACATAGTCCATCTGTCGGTTACGCAAAAACTCAGCACGTACGTAGTCACTCAAACCCATCCAGCCGAAGGCACTGAGCAGGATTAGCAGCAGCAATATGCTAGGTTCAAACAAGGCCGCAAAAATAATTAAAAGATAAAGCTCTGGCAAAGAACCCCAAATTTCTATAAAACGCTGAAATGTCAAATCAATCTTGCCAGCAAAATACCCTTGAACAGCTCCGGTAACAATGCCAAGTAATGTACCAATAAGCGTCAGTGCCATAGCGAAAAGAATAGAAACTCTGAAGCCATATAGCAATCTAGCAGCCACATCACGCCCGCGATCATCAGTCCCAAGCCAGTTTTGTAGCGATGGCGCAGACGGACTGGGTAGTGTAGAAAAGTAGTTCAGCGTGCTGTGGTGGTAAATATTTAAAGGGAAAATGACAAAATTTCCTGGCTTACTAAATTGCTCCCGGATGAAGGGGTCAAGATAATCAGTATTGGTCTGAAAATCACCTCCGAACACAGTCTCGGGCAACTCTTGCACAAACGGTGCATACCACTGGCCGTTGTAACGCGCTAAGAGCGGTTTATCGTTCGAGATTAATTCTGCGACCATACTTAGTACAAAAAGTACGGTAAGGACCATCAAGCTCCAATAGCCTAAACGATTTCGCTTGAAGCGCAGCCAAGCTCGTTGGCGTGGCGACAGCGATACGTTAGCAGGCAAAGAAATATTAGAAATTTGATTCATTCAAATTTCACCCTGGGATCTACTAAAACATAAGACAAATCACTAACCAACTTGGTGACCAAGCCTATCAGTGTGAAGAAATACAAGGCACCCAAAACAACAGGATAGTCACGGCGAATCACGCTCTCATAACCAAGCAAACCTAGCCCGTCTAAAGAAAATAAGGTTTCAATTAACAATGAACCTGCAAAAAAAGCTCCAATAACTGCCGCCGGGAAGCCCGCGATAATCGGCAACATAGCGTTGCGAAAAACATGCTTGTACAGAACTCGTTTTTCGCTCAGTCCCTTGGCGCGCGCAGTGATGACGTATTGTTTGCGTATCTCTTCCAGGAATGAATTTTTAGTTAACATCGTTATGACTGCAAAACTGCCCAATACACTTGCAGTGACTGGCATGGCAATGTGCCACAAGTAATCAACAACTTTTGCTCCCCAACTGAGTTCATCCCAGCCAGCCGAGGTGAGTCCTCGCAGTGGAAACCACTGCAACTGTCCTCCAAAAATAACTAATAAGGCTACACCCAGTACAAAGCCTGGTATTGCATAACCCGCCAGAACAACTAAGGTAGTCAACATATCAAATCTACTACCCGCACGCACAGCTTTAGCAATTCCCAGTGGAATTGATATCAAATAAGCCAAGGCAAAAGTCCAAACTCCTAGACTTATTGAAACAGGCAATTTCTCTTTGATAAGTTGCCAAACATCTTTGGGTTGAAAAAAGCTACGGCCTAGATCAAACTTGAGGTATTGACCAAGCATTAAAAAAAACCTCTCATGCGCAGGCTTGTCAAAACCATACATTTTTTTGAGTTCAGCAATTTGCTTTTGATCAAGCGCTTTGCCGCTGCGTGCAGGATCTGATGTTCCAGGCTCGCCCTTAACTTTCATTTCCGCTATTAACTGATCGATAGGGCCACCTGGGACAAATTGCATAACAGCAAAATTGATAAACAGTACCCCCAATAAAGTAGGCACGAATAGAACCAAGCGCTTAAATATGTAATTGAACATCAGCGCTTGCTTTCTGTTGGCGTTGAAACAGCCGCTTTATCCCACCACATGGTCATAATCCAAAAACTGGCCAGGCTGTGCGCAGGGACCTCCTTTGTTTGCCCCATTCGTGGCTTGGAGGCAATGAAGTACTGGCCGCTGTAGTACATAGGCACCAAGTAATACTTTTTCAAAAGCAATCTATCTAATGCTCTTGCTGCAGCACTAAGCTTTTGGCGATCTGGACTTTGTACGATGACCTCAATTAACTCATCGATTAATGGGTCTGCTATACCTACTAAATTACCACTTCCAGTTTGTGAAGCTGACTTACTACTCATATCATCGTACAGCTCATTTCCGGGGCTAGATGATCCTCCCATGATATTCACAGACATGTCGAAATCAAACTCAGATTCTCGCTTTTGAATGATGGCCGCATCAGTTCTTTTGAATTTAAACTCAATGCCTAGCTTATCTAAGTTGCGTGCAAACGGACTGAGCACTGGTTCGATTACTGCTGCCGTATATAAAAATTCTATTACTAATGGTTGGCCTTGACTATTACGTAATGCCCCGTTTGAGTAACGCCATCCGGCCTCATTAAGTAAGCTTTGCGCACGTTTAAGGTTGGCACGAAGTCCAGCTGCGTCTTGCGACTTTGGTGTGCGAACTATTGGCGAATAGATGTCTGCAGGGATAGAAGATTTAAGGTTATTCCAAACCTTGAGTTCATCTGAATCTGGAACGGATTGCGCCATCAAGTCTGGATTGTTATTGAAATAACTCTCTGTACGGATACGGCGATTGAAAAACAGTCTGCTGTTGAGCCAATCAAAATCAAATGCCAGCCCGATAGCTTCACGCACGCGAATGTCTTGGAATTTTTCGCGTCGAGTATTAAAAATCAGGCCTTGCATTCCGGTACTACGTGAGTGTTTAAACTCTTGTTTGATCATTTGACCCGTACTGAAAGCCTTACCTCGATAACGCCGCATCCAATTGGATATACCGTTCTCGTCTTTAGCGTCAAACTGGCCTGCATTAACAGCTTCAAGCTCACTGATAGGGTCGCGAAAATATGAAAAACTGACTCGGTCAAAGTTATACATACCTCTTCGAGTCGGGTGATTTAACGCCCAATAATTTTTATTGCGAACATAAGATATGGATTTTCCTAAGTCATATTTTTCGATAGAGTACGGCCCACTAGCAATAGGCGGATCCAAGACAACATCATCGATTTTTTTGTTACCGGGCCACTTGTGCGAGAACACAGGCAACTGCCCAAGCACCATGTGCAATTCACTGTTAGTACGAGAAAACTCAAAACGAATTGTCATATCGTCAACAATCACTGCACGCTTGACATCAGCCCAATAGTTTTTAAAGGTAGGGGTCGCACCTTTACCGGTCAGGGTATCAAAGCTATGCTTTACATCTTTAGCTAGCACCGGGTCTCCGTTTGTAAATCGTGCCTTGCTATTTAGCTTAAAAGTAATGCTGAGACGATCCTGTGCCAACTCCATGTCTGAGGCAATCAAACCATATCTAGAAAAGGGCTCATCTTCACTTTGCACTGTCAATGCATCAAAATACAACCCTGACTCGACAAAAACGAATCCGTTGGCGCTCCAACCCATTCCAACAGCCATTTGTCCCTTCAACGTAAATGGGTTGAGTTTATTAAAAGTGCCTTGAGCAGATAGTGACAACGAACCACCCTTGGGGGCATTAGGGTTGACGTAGTCATAGTGCTGAAATCCAGCGGGATATTTAGGTTCATAACCTAACCCCATGCCCTGAACCGCCCATACAGGCATTGACAAACACAATATTGCTGAAAAAACTAAGCTTCGCATGCGACAATTCTGCCTTGAGTTTTGAAAAGAGGCACTAATGGGTTTCCTTAACGGCAAAAAATTATTAATCACGGGCGTGTTGTCTAACCGCTCCATAGCATACGGCATTGCGCGCGCCTGCCACCGTGAAGGGGCAGAAATTGCCCTGAGCTACGTGGGCGAGCGTTTTAAAGAGCGGACGGAGGGCTTTGCGGCTGATTTTGGCAGCCAGCTGATATTTGATTGCGATGTGGGCAGCGACGAGCAAATTTCCCAGCTGTTTACCGACCTATCGGCTGTATGGCCCAAGTTTGACGGCTTTGTGCACAGCATAGGCTTTGCCCCGCGCGAGGCGATAGCGGGTAACTTTTTAGAGGGCTTGTCGCGCGAGGGTTTCCGCATTGCGCACGATATCAGTGCCTACAGCTTTCCGGCCATGGCCAAGGCGGCGTTGCCTTACCTTAACGATAACTCGGCTGCCCTGACCCTGACCTATTTAGGTGCCGAGCGCATAGTGCCCAACTACAACACCATGGGCTTGGCTAAAGCATCATTAGAAGCATCGGTGCGCTATTTGGCTGGTGCACTAGGCGCGCAAGGCCGTGGGCTGCGGGCCAACGGTATTAGCGCCGGGCCGATCAAGACTTTGGCAGCTAGTGGGATTAAAGATTTTGGCAAAATTTTGGGTGCTGTGGCTGCTGCATCCCCCATTCGCCGTAACGTGACGATTGATGATGTGGGTAATGTAGCGGCATTTTTAATGAGTGATTTGGCAGCGGGTGTGAGCGCTGAAATCACCTACGTAGATGGTGGTTTTAGCCATGTGGTGGGGATTGATGACTAGTTGTTAGTCGCAAATTCAGTAAACAGTCTTTGGGCCATTTTTACCGGCTAAATTAGCCTGTAGTCCAAGTATTCATTCATTAGTCAGCTATATATTCAATAGCATCGTGAATGTTTACAGCGCATCACGCTGCAGATGCACTACCCGCTGTGGGTACGCTACCTGCACGTTTGCAGCGCGTAAGGCTTGCAAAACAGCAGCATTCACGTCACCACGAATATTGAGCTGCCCGTTGTCAGGGTCATTGATAGCAAAGCACAAGGTGAACTCCAAACCGTCTGCCGCAAAATTAGCCAAATGCGCACTGGGTGCCGGCTTGAAAAGCACTCTGGGAAATGACTTAGTTGCATCACACAGCAGTTGCAGCACCTGGTCTACATTGCTGTCATAGCCCACTGTGATATTGGTGGTTAAATTTACCACCGGGTCCGCGGCAGTCAGGTTTTCTACCCGCTCGGTGATCAGTTTGTCGTTAGGCACTATCGCCTCGCGGCCGTTGGCTGCGCGAATGACGGTGTAGCGGGTTTTAATGTCAGTGACTTTGCCTTCAAAGGTGTCAACTTTGACCGTATCGCCAATACGCAAGCTACGCTCTAACAAAATTACAAAACCGCTCACATAGTTGGCTGCAAGCTTTTGTAGGCCTAAGCCTAAACCTACGCCAAATGCTCCACCTAGCACGGACAGCGCTGTCAAGTCCACACCAATAGCCGACAGTGCAAACAGCAAGCCCACCACCAGCAGCAGCGCGCGAATGGCGTTGGCAGCAATCTTGCGCAGCGACAGGTCAGTCACAGCTTCGCGCAGTACTTTGGCCTCAATGGTGGCGGACACCCACAGGCTGATGACCAACACCAAGCCCGCTGAAATAATGCCTTCAAAAATCGTGAGCAAATTGACTTTAGACTTGCCAAAGCTAAATTTCATTTGCTCTAGCTCGCCCGTCAGCGCTGGCAGCGCGCCCAGCAGCCACAGCACTACGCCCAGCCACACCAGCCACGAGAAAAACCGCTCTAGTAGCTTGGCCATGGCCGAATTAGGGTAGGCAGCTGTCAATACACGCGCTATCAACCGTATAGCGGTTAGTGCAAGAAGAATAGGTGCCGCCAGCCGCACGATGGCATAGTCAGCGTCAGTAAACCATATCAATTTAGCGGCGTACACCAACACTAAAGCGATTAACGGAAACAGCACACCGTCAATGGTGCGACGGCCAAACCAGACCGATTCTTTCAACTGCCCTGGGTGCGCAAAACGGGGCCGTTGCCACTGTACAGCGCCATAGGCCAAGAGCAAACAGGCTAGCAATGCAACAATTTCTACCCACACAGCGGGGCGCTGAAAATCTTTGAGTAACGCGGTAATTTGGCTCATAAGCCCACATTGTGGCCTAGTTGCAATGCTGACCCGCCCTGCTTAACGCTTGCTGCGCTGTAAAAAAACGTAGCCGCTGGCTTACGCTGGCATCACGGCGCGCATGGGGCCAGCAGCCATTTCGATGTTGTTAGCCGTCAGCACTTTAAGCGCAGCCACATTCACCTGGCTACGTATATTTTGCTGACCGTTATGCGGGTCAGCTATCCAAAACGAGATTTGCAGCTCGATGCCATAAAAGCCAAGTTCAGTCACGTTCACTATGGCTGCTGGTTCTTCCAGCACGCGGGGGTGGTGCACGGTTACATCCATCAGCATTTTTTGTACCGCTTCAACATCACAGCCGTAGGCCACAGTCAGATCACAAGCCAGACATATTTTGGGAGCGCTTTGCTCTAGGTTGTCTACGCGCGAGGTGGTGAGCTTTTCATTGGGCACAATGGCCTGCTGGCCAAACAGGTTTTGAATCAGCGTGTATCGGGTGTTGATGTCTTTGACCGTACCTTCAAAATCATCAGCGCGAATATAGTCACCAATACGCACTGAGCGTTCAAACAAAATCACAAATCCGCTCACATAGTTAGCCGCCAAGCCCTGCAACCCTAGGCCCAGACCAATACCTAGCGCGCCGCCCATCACCGACAGCGCTGTCAGGTCAATGCCCACCGCATGCATCGCAAACAGCACGCCCAGTAGCAACAGCAACGCACGAATGCCACCGGCCATGATTTTGCGCACCGACAAGTCATCTACCGCGCCGCGTAGCACGCGCCGCTCAATCAGCGCTGACACCCACAGGGTTACCAAAATTACCGCCCCGGCCGACAGCAAGCCTGCCAACAGCTTGCGCAAGTTCAACTTACTGTCGTCGCTGATGGGAAATTCAATGGCCTCTAGCTCAACCAGCACGGTGGGCAGCAGTCCGGTGACCCATAGCACCACCGTGATCCACGCTAGCCACGAGAAAATGCGCTCGGTCATGCGGGCCATGATGGACAACGGGAAGCTCAGCGCAAAGGTGCGTGCCAAAAAGCGAATAGCCACCAAGGCCAGCAAAATAGGCACCGCCACCTTCAGCACCGACAGCGGCTGCCACTGGCCCACCACCCGACTAGCAACGTAGGTAAACCCCAGTGCCAGCAGCGCAAACATCACACCGTTGACAGTGCGGCTACCTAGCCACACCGACTCGGCCATGCTGGCTGATGCGGCGGCTGATTGCCCGGCAAGCCAGCGCCTGCGCACAAGGTAGGTGATGGTGAAGGCGAAATTCAAAGCTAATAGCAGAGCGCCCACTTCTTGCCAAATATCGGGCAAGCGCATATCGGCCAGCAGTGCGTCTAGAGAGTTCATGGTGCTTTTAAGTTGTAGTATTTTTAAGCGTGGATAACAATGAACTCACACTTTACCAGCGCGGCACACGTTTTTCTACAAAAGCTTGCACGCCCTCTTGCGCTGCAGCGTCCATCATGTTGACTGCCATGGTCTGCCCAGCCTGTTGGTACGCCGCCTCTAGGCCCAAGCCTTGCTGGCGCAGTACCAGGTCTTTGCCCATCTGCAGGGCGACTTTGGGTTTACTGAGGATGTGGGCAAGCAACATATCCACTTGCGCATCTAAAGCTTGCGGGCTGTCGTCTGCTGCCACGGCGTTGATCAAACCGTAATGCAACGCAGTGGCCGCGTCAATAAACTCACCCGTAATCAACATATGCATGGCGTGCTTGACTGGCACATTGCGCAGCAAAGGCACTGACGGCGTAGAACAAAACAGGCCGTAATTAATGCCGCTGGTGGCAAACCGTGCGCTGGGCGCCGCTACAGCTAAGTCGCACTGCGCCACCAGCTGGCAGCCCGCAGCGGTGGCTATGCCCTGCACGCGCGCAATCACTGGTACAGGCAGGCGCGCGATGCTCACCATCATCTTGGAGCATTGCGCAAACAGCGCTTGGTAAAACGCCAGCTGCGGCGTAGCAGCCATGTCTTTAAGGTTATGGCCTGGGCAAAACGCTTTGCCGTTAGCGGCAATCACCACGGCGCGGGCGGCGTTGTCAGCTTTCACAGTATCTAATGCGGCCTGTAGGGCGCTGATCATGTCGCCACCCAGCGCGTTGTAGTTGTCTGGCCGGTTTAAAGTGAGCGTGTAGGCGCCGCGAGTGTCTTTTTGTACGTTTAGCATGGTGTTTTGCATATCAAATCGGCCTGTAGTCCAAGTATTTATTGATTAATTAGCTATCAAATCTATAGTCAATACGAATTAACGCCGCCGTGCCCAGTGCACGCCCTCTACCTGTGCCACTGCCGCTAAAACCTTGCTCAAGCGGCTGGCATCTTGCACTTGTACTGTCAACGTCATCCACACAGTGCCATGTGTAGACTGTGATTGCACGCTTTGCACATGGGTTTTTTCTTTGTTAAAAACCTCGGCCACATCGCGCAGCAGGCCTGGTCGATCAGTGGCTTGCACTGTCACGTCCACCGCATAGCTGGGCAAGCCGCCAGCTGCACCGCTCTTGGGCTGACCCCAGGCTACCTCTATTACACGGCCTGCATCTTTGACCAGCAGTTGGCGCAGGTTGGTGCAGTCTGTACGGTGAATGCTGACGCCTTTGCCGCGCGTCACGTAGCCGCCTATGGCATCGGGTGGTGCGGGTTTGCAGCACTTGGCCAGCTGGGTGAGTAGTGAATCCACACCCACCACCAACACGCCGCCTTTACCAGATTGCGATTTAAACTTTTCTGCAACGCGTGCTTGCTTTTGCAGTAACTGCTCGTCTTCGTCCACCGCTTGTTCTGCAGGGCGAAATAATTGCTCGATGGTGCGCAGCGACAGCTCGTCTTTGCCCACCACTTCAAACAAATCATCGGCGGCTTTAAAGCCTAGTTGCGCGGCTAAGTCATCTAGCTTGAGCGCTGTTTTGCCTTCGCGCTGTAGCAGTTTTTCAACGGCATCGCGGCCTTTGGCTATTGTCTCGCTGATGGCGATGGCGTTAAACCATGCACGCACTTTAGATTTAGCACGCGGGCTGGCCAAGTAGCCAAGCTCGGTGTTAAGCCAGTCACGCGATGGGCCGCCCTCTTTGACTGTGGATACCTCTACGGTTTGGCCATTTTTAAGCGCGGTGTTAAGCGGCACCAACGCGCCGTCCACCTTAGCGCCACGGCAGCGGTGGCCTAGGTTGGTGTGCACTGCGTAGGCAAAGTCAATCGGTGTCGCGCCAACGGGCAAGTCAACAATAGCAGCATCGGGTGTGAGCACGTAAATGCGGTCGTCCAATAACTGCGAGTTGGTGACGCTGCGGTTTAAATCGGCCTTCTCAACGCCCGCAGCTTCACCGGGCGCAGACACATCGCTTTGCCAAGCTAGTAGCTGGCGCAACACGGCAATTTTTGCGTCATAAGCACCAGCAGCGCTCACTCCGGCATAGCCTTTGGTACCGGCCTCTTTGTAGGCCCAGTGCGCGGCCACGCCAATCTCGGCATGGTCATGCATGTATTGGGTGCGAATTTGGATTTCTACTGGTGAATTCACCGCCGACTGAAGTTGACCCGCAGCACCCGCTAGCACCACGGTGTGCAGGCTTTGGTAGCCATTGGCTTTGGGCTTGGCCACGTAATCGTCAAACTCACCAGCCATCGGTGTGAAGCGCTCGTGCACCAATGACAGTGCGGCGTAGCAGTCGGCCACACTGGGCACGATCACGCGCATGGCGCGTACGTCTAGCACTTGGTCAAAGCCTAAGTTTTTGCCGCGCATTTTTTTCACAATGCTGTAGATGTGCTTAGGCCGCGCTTGCACATGGGCTTGCACGCCTGCGGCTTGCAAGTCATGCTCTAGCTGAGCACGCAGTTGGGCCATGGCCGTTTCACGCTCGGCGCGTTTGGCATCTAACTGCTTGGCAATGGTTTTGTAGGTGTCAGGCTCTAAAAAACGAAACGCAAGGTCTTCCATCTCCCACTTGATTTGCCAAATGCCTAATCGGTTGGCAAGCGGCGCAAACACTTGCAGCGACTCAGCAGCCACTGCGCGGGGCGCGCGCTGCTTAGTGGCGGCGTAGTGTCGCAAAGTTTGCAGGCGCGACGCCAAGCGCAGCATGACCACCCGCAAGTCGCGGCTAAAGGCTAGCAGCATTTTGCGGATGTTTTCAGTTTGGCTGGCCCCACCGGGGCTGATGGAGCTTGCGCCCGGGCTAACGTGTGGGCCGCCTGCCGCTGCGCGCGACAAACGCTGTATCTTGACGAGCTTGGTGGTCTCCACAGCCAGTGTGGCGTAGCTTTCTCCAAAGGCTTTTTCAATCACCTCTTGTGGGCGGTTTAAGTGGTCGCAGGCATACACCAAATAGCTGGCCGCTTGCATGGCCTCAGACCCACCAATGCTGCGCAAAATAGCGGCTACTGCGTCGGCATGGGCCAAGGTGTTTTCGCCAGTGTCTAGCATTTCATGCGCAATCAAAGGCTCGGCAAACGCACGCGTGCGCTGCAGCGCGTGGTCTAGGGAACGCGCCTCTGGCGAGAAACCCGCTGCAGCTACTTCAAGCGCAGGCGCAGCTGCGCTAGCTTGCCCAAAGGGTTCAGCAATGGATACAACACTCGATTTCACACGCTACTTTCACAAATAAATTTTCAGCATTGAATAATTTACGCAAATAAAAATTGCTCAACAGCCGCTACCTGGTCAGCTGCCATCAGCGTAGGCGCATGCCCCACACCTGCAAACTCCACCAGCTTGGCCTTAGGGCCACGCGCTTGCATGGCCTGCGCTGTGGCAGGGCTGATCAGGTCAGAGTCTGCGCCGCGAATCAGCAAGGTGTCGCAGGTTATCGCGTCATACAGCTGCCACAGCATGACCTCGCCTTGTGCTGCCAACTTAGGCGTAGTGGATTTAACAGGAATGGCAATGGCGGGGTCGTAATGCAATTTAAATTTACCGCCGCTGCTGTCTGTGACGGGGCGCAGCATGGGCAATGACAGCGCCAGCCATTGCTGCGCTGTGTGTGGGCCAAAGCTTTTGGATACCTGCCACATCGCGTCTGCCCCGGCTTGCTCAGACTCAAACCGTGGGTCGGCGCCAATGTAGCTGCTGATGCGCTGTAATGCCGCCCATTGCACCACCGGGCCTACATCATTTAAAACAAGTTTGTGCAGGCCAGCACCAGGCTGCGGTGCCACGGCAATACCGATCAAACCGCCCATGCTGGTGCCCACCCAGTCGATGGTTTTAACTGAGCCGCTGGCGCGCAGCGTGGCCAGCAGCGCACCCATGTCGGCTGCATAGCTGGGCACTTGGTAGCCACGCGGGTCTTTTAGCCAGTCGCTGTGGCCACGGCCTGCTACGTCCACGCTGACTACGCGGCAGCGCTGGCCGCCCTGCCCCAACAGCGCGCGGGCCAGGGTGTCAAAGTCGCGTCCTTGGCGCGATATGCCGTGCACACACACCACCACGTGCGGGTGCACGGGGTTGCCCCAGTCGTGGTAGGCCATGCGGTGGCCCCCAGTAGCATCGGGGCATTGGACAAATTGCAGCGTGGGCTCTATTGGCATATTAATTTCTTCAAAATGGGTGATAACAACCATGGATAATTAGCAACCATATTAAACGCAACTCGCTAGGAATTGATCATGCTCACAGGAAAAACTGCACTCGTCACAGGCTCAACCAGCGGCATTGGCCTGGGTATTGCTAAACAGCTGGCCGCGCAAGGCGTAAATATCGTGATCAATGGCTTTGGCGACTACGCAGGCCCGCAAAAAGAGATTGAAGCGCTAGGTGTACAAACTTTGTACCACGGCGCAGACATGAGCAAACCCGCTGAGATCGAGGCCATGATGCAGGCGGCAGCTGCGCGCTTTGGCCGTGTCGATATCTTGGTGAACAACGCTGGCATTCAGCATGTGGCTGCAGTGCAAGACTTTCCCACCGACCGCTGGGACGCAGTCATCGCCATCAACCTGACCAGCGCCTTTCACACCAGCCGCTTGGCACTGCCTGCTATGCAAAAAGCACAATGGGGCCGCATTATCAACATCGCCTCGGTGCATGGCTTGGTAGGCTCGGCCAACAAATCGGCTTATGTGGCGGCCAAACACGGCTTGGTGGGTTTGACCAAAGTCACCGCGCTGGAAAACGCCAACACAGGTGTAACGTGTAACGCTATTTGCCCCGGCTGGGTGCTGACACCGCTGGTGCAAAAGCAGGTCGATGCCAAAGCTGCTGAACTCAAAATTAGCAACGACGAAGCTAAAAAGTTACTGCTAGGTGAAAAGCAGCCTTCAAGCCAGTTCACCACACCTGAAGAACTGGGCGACTTGGCGGTGTACCTGTGCAGCGCGGGTGCACGCAACGTGCAAGGTGTAGCGTGGCAGGTGGACGGCGGCTGGACGGCGCAGTAAGCCCTTGCAATAAGTCTGCACACCCAGCCCCTACTGCTACCGCTGCAACGCAAAAAATATCCTGCAATCTTTTGTGACCCAACAGCCCTCTAAACTTCCTTGGCTTGAACCGGGCGATGCTTTCCCCCACGTAGCCTCTGCATGGGGCGCGGGCAGCGATGCAGCAGGTTTGCTAGCAGCCGGTGGCGCGCTAGATGTGCCCACGCTGACGCGTGCGTATGCTCAAGGCATCTTCCCGTGGTACAGCGACGATCAACCCATTTTGTGGTGGAGCCCCGACCCGCGCATGGTGCTGCAAGTGGCCGACTTTAAGCTGCACCGCAGCCTGCGCAAAACGCTGGTCAAATTTAGCTACACCCCCGGCTGCGAGGTGCGCATTGACCACGACTTTGCAGCAGTCATCAACGCCTGCGCGCAGTCCCCGCGCGAGGGCCAGCGCAGCACCTGGATTGTGCAAGACATGATGGATGCCTATTGCACGCTGCACGCAGCAGGCCACGCGCACAGCATTGAAACTTGGGTAGACGGCCAGCTGGTGGGCGGCTTGTATTGCACTAATGTGGGTGGTGCGGTGTTTGGCGAGTCGATGTTCAGCCGCGCTAGCGATGCGTCTAAAATTGCGCTGGCCGCCTTGGTGGCGCTGTGCAAAGCGCAAGGCGTGGTGCAGATTGACTGCCAGCAAAACACCGCGCATTTGGCCAGCTTGGGCGCGCGCGAGATGCCGCGAGAAAAATTTTGCCACGCAGTGGCAAGGGCTTGTCAGCAACCAGCAGCCGTTTGGCAGTTTGACCCCGTATACTGGAGTCAGTTGTTTTAGCAGTAACACCATTGGCCCTGTAAGCCTTATACAACCCAAGTGACACATCTTAAAGACCTGCCCCTTCAAACGCTGCAGTTCTATGCCACGGCGCCCTACCCGTGCAGCTATTTGCCGGGCAAAACCGCCCGCAGCCAAGTGGCCACGCCCAGCCACTTAATCCATAACGAAGCGTATTCTGAGCTGGTCGCCAGCGGCTTTAGGCGCAGCGGCATGTTCACCTACCGGCCCTACTGCGACGGCTGCAATGCCTGCGTGCCCCTGCGTGTGGAGGTGGACAGTTTTACACCTAACCGCAGCCAGCGCCGCGCCCACAAGGCGCACAGCCATTTGCAAGTGCGCGTGCTCAAGCTGGGCTTTATCCCTGAGCATTACCAGCTGTACCTGCGCTACCAAACCGGCCGCCACGCAGGCGGCGGCATGGACCACGACAGCATTGACCAGTACACCCAGTTTTTGCTGCAAAGCCGGGTGAATTCGCGCATGGTCGAGTTTCGTGAGCCGCCCCCCGCTGACGCGCCCGAGGGCAGCCTAGGCCCACTCAAAATGGTGTCGATTTTGGACGTGCTGAGCGCTGGACTATCCGCCGTCTACACCTTTTATGAACCCGAGCCGCGCACCCACTATGGCACCTACAACGTGCTGTGGCAGATCGCGCAGGCACGCTTGCTGCTGCTACCCCATGTCTACCTAGGCTATTGGATCGAGAACAGCCCCAAAATGGCTTACAAAGCGCAATTTTCCCCTAATGAAGTGCTGCGCGAGGGGCTGTGGAAAGCACGCTTGCCCGCGCTGCCCGATGCGCCCTTAGTGCCCATGCCCTGAAAGATTCTAATTTCATAGGGTAAAATTTAGCGGTAAGATATGCAATCTAGCCAATTAAGCTACAGCACACGCAACCTACCACCCATGAAAAAACCCCTGCCCCAGCACAGCACCCCCGCCATCCAGGTGATGGAGCGCATGTTCAGCCTGATCGACGTGCTGGCCTCGCGCGAAGAAGCCATATCGCTCAAAGAAATCAGCGAAAAAACCGGCTTGCACCCGTCCACTGCCCACCGTATTTTGAACGACCTGACCATTGGCCGCTATGTTGACCGCCCCGAGGCCGGCAGCTACCGCCTAGGCATGCGCCTGCTCGAGCTGGGCAACATGGTCAAAGCCCGCCTGGACGTGCGCGACGCGGCATTAGCCCCCATGCGCGAGCTGCACAAGCTAACCCAGCAACCGGTTAACCTGTCGATGCGCCAAAACGATGAGATTGTGTATGTAGAGCGCGCCTTCAGCGAGCGCAGCGGCATGCAAGTGGTACGCGCCATCGGTGGCCGCGCGCCGCTGCACCTTACTTCTACTGGCAAGCTATTTTTAGCCGCAGACGACATCACCCGCCTGCGCGCTTACGCTGCCCGCACCGGTTTGGCAGGTCACACCAAAAACTCAATTACCCAGCTGGCTATTTTAGAGCGCGAACTCTCCAAAGCCCGCCAATACGGCGTAGCGCGCGACAACGAAGAGCTAGAACTGGGCGTACGCTGTATGGCCGTGGGCATTTATGACGACACAGCCAAGCTGGTAGCAGGCCTGTCCATCTCAGCGCCAGCAGACCGTTTGGATGAAAGCTGGCTGCCTAAGCTGCAAGCCACGGCTGTGGAAATTTCTGGCGCATTGGGTTATCGGGCTGCACCTAGTCAGAGCTGATCAACGACGCTGCTTTGGGCACTTTTACCAATGAAAAGTGCTTGTAGTCCAAGTATTTATTACGTTTATTGCTATTATTTTTGTAGTAATTTGTGAACTCTAAACCACCTTTGGCAATGGTTGGTGTCGCTGTTTACCTAGGACGGGCGGCGGGGCATATAACTTGATTCTGGTTGATGTTGCAGCTCAAGACACGGTCTGCGGGCTAGTGCGCTTGTCTCTGCCTTTAGCCAGCCACAAACGGCCTGCTGCGCCGTATCAAACAGTACAAAATAGCCACCAATAAGTAAGCACTGTAAATCGACAGCCGCTTACGAAACCGCGCGGCACATTCGGCTTGCTGTCGATAAAGACGGGTGCGAATCTGAACCATGCGAATCAAACCTCGCTCTCCATGTTGCTGCTGCTAGCAAGCTGCGGTGGCAGCGGCGGTATCGGTGTTAGCGGCGGTGGCGCTGGCTCCACCACGACACCTGTGGTCGTGCCCGCCGGGCCTGCAGCGCTAGCCCAAGACGATTTGGTGTTTAACTCTAACCGACCAGGCAACCAAGAGATCTTCGCCATGAAGACCGATGGCAGCAAGATCGCCATGTTTGGCAGTGTAGGCAGCACGTTACAAATTTTTGTTACCGACGCGCAGGACCAAAACGCCGTGGCCTACACCAACCGCCCTGGGTTTAACACCGACGTGTCTTGGTCACCCAACGGGCAAACACTGCTTTTTAATGGCTGCCCTAGCGCCTTCCCCACACCTAGAGGCAACTTAGGTGCCTGGGCCATCCGCATAGCCCAAGCCGATGGTAGCAATGCACGTGACTTGATCAATGACGGGCAGATCAACAGCAAGCCCGCCTGGAGCCTGGACGGCCGCACCATCTACTTTCATCGCATGGAGCCACCTGACTACCGGTTTCGCGTGTTCCGCATCGGCCAAGATGGCACGGGGCTAAAGGAG
>JAYTPK010000190.1:0-2531 GCA_043747295.1 Polaromonas sp.
TTGTGCTTTTTGCACCCGCACATGCAAAGGCACAAAAAAGTCCGCATCGCGCGTCAGATAAGCCCGCATGGGATTACCTTTGATGGTTGTGGCGTTGATAAGCTCGCGCAGTTTAAGCGCAACTTTCAGCACGACATCTTTCTCGCGCGTGCCTTGCGGGCCTATGGCGCCGGGGTCTTCGCCACCATGGCCTGGATCCAGCGCAATGATGATCAGGCGATCGGTTTTAGACGGCTTGCTACTAGCCACCGTGGGTGGCTTACCCGATGTGCCGCTAGCAGCTGATTTGGGCGGCAGGGTTGCCGTGCCAAGGCCCATGCTGGATGAAGGTTCAGAGGCTGCAGGTCGACCGCCTTGCTGCGTTATCAATTCTCCCAATGGATCTTTGGCAGCCTTGGGTAGCGACGCGCCTGCAGCAGGGGATGCTTCGCCCAGCCGCTCTGCTATCAGTGCTTCTAACGGATCAACTTCTTCCATGGGGTACAGGTCTAGCACCAATCGGTGTTGGTAGGCCGCTACAGGCGGAAGATTAAATACTTGAGGCAGAGCGGCTTGCTTTAAATCCAGCACCAGACGCACCACACCTGGAGAATTTTGCCCTACGCGTATGCCGCTGATATACGGATCGTTGGGCCTGACACTGCCTACAAGTTCTTTAAGCGCAGGGCTTAGTTCAATACCTTCAATATCTACTACCATGCGAGGCGGGCTGGAGACAAAAAGCTGCTTAGCTGCTAGCTTGCCATCGCTTTCAATGGTGACGCGCGTATAGTCTTGCGCGGGCCACACGCGCACTGCCAATATGCTAGCACCCCAAGCAATATCTGCTTGGGTCAGCAACAGCACCAACGTCCCGGCCCCTATGGCTTTGCGGCGCGTTAAAAAGTCAAATGAGTCGGCTGGTAGGATGGGCGAATACATGCGACTGTACTTTAAACTAGGTTACGCACACAAAGGTTACAAATAGACTTTTAAGCTTGCCCATAACTGGTATTTATTCCACATTTCACAGCAGTGCCCGGCCAATCGATGTGTAAGCACGTAGCGTAACTATGCGGCTATCGTCGTTTTCCACCTTTATGTGGATAGCAAGATCGGGTGCAGGCAGCGCAGCACGTGCGTTGTCTGCCCATTCAATCAATTTAAGGCCTGAGGCTGCAAAAATCTCTCTAAACCCTGCGTCTTCCCACTCCCGCGAATCTGCAAATCGATAAAAGTCAAAGTGCGAAATAGTCAAATCACCATCAGGGCGATGTGCAATATGCGGTTCCATGACTGCGTAGCTAGGACTTTTAATTCGCCCTTGCACGCCTAGAGCCCCTAGAAGATGACGTACCAACGTAGTTTTACCAGCACCTAAGTCACCGTGAAGCTCTATGGTGGCGTCGTTTAACGCAGTCTTGGCCGCCAATGTAGTGGCCCAAGTCTTGGTGGCATCTTCGTCAGGCCAAACTAAGTTTTTTAGCGTTAAATTTTCTACAATCAATGCATTGTGGTTCACAGTGTTCAACTTCTCTCCAAAATCCGCCAATGGGCGGCTGAACTGGGATTTTCGCAAATCGGCGTTGCACCCGTAGATTTGAGCACAGCTGAGCCTGGTTTGCAGGCTTGGTTAGATAACGGATTTCATGGTGATATGGCCTACATGGCCAACCATGGCATGCGCCGAGCCCGTCCTGCTGAGCTGGTGCCCGGCACGGTAAGCGTGATTACAGCGCGTATGGATTATCTCCCGCGCACTGTGCAAGATGGTTGGCAAAACATTGAATTTGACCGTTTGCATCGTCCCACTGAAGGTATTGTGTCTATGTATGCGAGAGGGCGTGATTATCACAAAGTGTTGCGCAACCGATTGCAAAAGCTGGCCGCACGCATTGCACAAGAGCTAGATCGCATGCACTCAGAACAAGAGCAGGTTGACGCTATTCAAACCGAAGTTGCACAAATTGAAGGGCAAGCTAAGCGCTTAGCGCACCGTGTTTTTACTGATTCTGCCCCCGTGCTGGAAGTTGAACTGGCCACGCGCAGTGGTCTGGGATGGAGAGGAAAAAACACTTTAACTTTATCCCGCGAAGCCGGCAGCATGTTTTTTCTGGGTGAAATTTATATCGATATAGCCTTGCCAATAACCGAACCTGTCACTGACCACTGCGGGACTTGCACATCGTGCATAGACGTGTGCCCTACTCAGGCAATTGTTGCGCCTTATCTATTGGACGCTCGGCGTTGCATTTCCTATTTGACAATAGAGCTTGCAGGCGCTATTCCCATTGAATTGCGTCCACTCATCGGCAACCGTATCTATGGCTGTGACGATTGTCAGCTGGTCTGTCCATGGAATAAGTTTGCCCAACGCAGTGCACTTGATGATTTTGACGAGCGTGTAGGGCTAACCGGTTCACAGCTCGTCACCTTGTTGGGTTGGACGAACGAGCAGTTTTTAAAATTTACTGAGGGTAGTCCAATTCGGCGAATTGGGCATGAACGATGGCAAAGAAATATTGCAGTAGCAATGGGCAACGCATTACGCA
>JAYTPK010000191.1:0-11930 GCA_043747295.1 Polaromonas sp.
GATGCGCGCAACATTAACCGCATGTAAACACCCATAAAAAAAGGCCAATCGCGCAAACGATTGACCTTTTAAAATTTGGTGGCCTGGGGCGGAATCGAACCACCGACACAAGGATTTTCAATCCTCTGCTCTACCGACTGAGCTACCGGGCCAATTTCTGCGTTTTTAGTACAGCCTTAAATTATAGCTCAATTGCCGCGGCTAATAGCGTGCCTAAGCGCTGCGCTTACTGCGGCTGAGGTCAACACCCAGTTGCTTGAGCTTACGGTACAAGTGGGTACGCTCTAGGCCAGTTTTCTCGGCCACACGGGTCATCGAGCCGCCCTCTTTGGACAAGTGGAACTCAAAATAGGCTTTTTCAAACTCATCGCGTGCTTCGCGCAAAGGCTTGTCTAGCTGGAAGTTTTGGCTGGCCATGGGGCCTATGTCCATCACCTCGGGCAATGACTGCCCCCCAGTCATTGCGGCCTCCACAGTCAGGTCTAGTGCTTTTGGCGCTGCAGAGCTGGCGGGGGCCATCACTTTAGCGCGGCCACCTTTGGCCAAGCCATCGTTCACAGCTTTGAGTAGCTTTTGCAAGGTGATGGGTTTTTCTAAAAACGAATGCGCACCAATCTTGGTGGCCTCCACCGCCGTATCAATCGTGGCGTGGCCACTCATCATGATGACGGGCATGCCTAATAGACCAGAGGCCGCCCACTCTTTGAGCAGAGTCACGCCATCGGTATCGGGCATCCAAATATCTAGCAACACCAGATCAGGCGTGTAGCGCTGACGCGCTTGGCGCGCTTGTCCAGCATTTTCTGCCGACTCGACGTTATGTCCTTCGTCGTTGAGAATCTCGATAAGCAGGTCGCGGATGCCTAACTCGTCGTCTACCACCAAAATATTTGCCATACTGACTGTTATCCGTGTCTAGGTATTAGGGACTCACGCCTGCGCTAGGTTCTGCTGTTGCAGATTAGCGACTGTGTGTATTAAACCACAGCAAAGGATACTATTACCTGTGCGCCTAAAAGGATTTTTTTATCGTTTTCCCCTGTACTCGCATCTGCACTGTTTGAGTCTGGATTGGCTGGGGCATAGCGGTTAGACAAATCGATGCGTGCGCCGTGCTCATCAGCGATTTTTTTGACTACCGCTAAACCTAGCCCTGTTCCCTTAGCTTTGGTAGTGACATAAGGCTCAAAGGCGCGTTGCAAAATATTGGGGGCAAAGCCGGGGCCACTGTCACGCACCACCAACCGCACCCGTTTGCTGACCGCACTAAATTGGGTGCTGATGGTCACGCTACTTTGAGTAGCTGTTGCAGCAGAGCTAATATCTGCTGAAAAGATGCTGGGCTGCTTGGAAGCGCTGGCGTCTTGTGCGTTTTGCAGCAGGTTATGGATCACTTGCCGCAGCTGCTGGGCATCACCCAAAATCATTGGGCAGTCAGTGGCCAGGTCACTGGTGACCGGTACCTCGCTGGCATCAGGCGCATACAGCTGAAGTACATCGGTGACCAGTGCATTCAGGTCTAAGGGCTTGAGTTCAGCGCTGGGCAGTCGGGCATAGTCTCTGAACTCATTGACCAGCCGCTTCATGGCGTCTACTTGGTCCACAATGGTCTTGACAGACTTAGTCAGCAGGGCACCATCTGCTGTCGACAACTTGTCGTGCAACTTCATCTCTAGGCGCTCTGCAGACAGTTGGATGGGGGTTAATGGATTTTTAATTTCATGCGCCAGCCTACGTGCCACCTCACCCCAGGCTTGCGCGCGTTGGGCCGACACCATGTCTGACACATCATCAAACACTAGCAGTCTGCGCCCCTGCGGCAGTTGTGCACCGCGTGCAATGATGCTGATGGTAGGATCATTGTGCAAAGGACTTGGCTGCAAAGATTCTTTGGCATTGCTGTGATAGCCCAGCTCAAACGAGTGCTGCCAATGGTCCAAGTCATGAGAACTTTTATCGCCCAAGAATGTGTCGAACTGCTGCGCTATACCATCAGCAAAACCATCTAACCCAGGCACATTGTTTAGCGACTTGCCCTCATACGCAGCTAGTGGTGCACGCAGCACGCGGGTGGCACCAGGATTGGAAGACAAAATAATACCTTGCTGGTCTAACACCATTACGCCCGCGGTCAGATTGTCTAGAATAGTTTGCAAGTTATCGCGCGAGGCATCTACTGCCTCCATACTGCGCTGCACTTGGCTGCGTGCATCAAGTAATTGTTGGGTCATGTCGGCAAACGAACGTGTCAAACCGCCTAGCTCGTCGCGTGTTTGCAAGGCGGCTTTGGGAGCCAAATCGCCCGCTGCCACGCGCGCCACACCGTCGGCCAAAACAAGTAGTGGGCGTACGATTTGGTTGCCCATTAACACTGCCAGCAGCACGGCGCCAAACACAGCCAAAAACAAACTTAGCGTCAAGGTACCAATGTACATCTTGCGAAGCCCGCTGCGCGCAAGCGCACGTTCTTGGTATTCTTTATAAGCGGTTTGCACCGCCAATGCGTTAGCCACCAAAGTAGCAGGTAAAGCTTGCACCACTTGCAAATAGCGCTGCTCTGCAGTCAAGCCAATACTGGTAGCACCCACCACGGCTAAGGCGCGCATCTTGGCATTGTTGCTGGAGTTCGTGCTAGTGCCTACAGCGTCTTCTAGGCCATCAATTTGCGTGATCACACGCTGGCCACGCGCCTGCCTAAACTGGGCAGTAGTAGGTTTATCAGGTTGCAAACTAAAACGCGAATCTCCTGCGCTGGCAATCACTTGGCCACTGGCGCTCCACAGCACCACGTCGCTGGCTGCCAGCTGCTCACGCAAACGCTCCAGGGCCACAGCAGCGCTAGCATCGCTGGCCTGACCCAGCTGCTCAGCTGCTACGCGTGTTTTGGCGCTCAGTTCGTTAGACAGCGTGTCTAACGAGGTGCGGCCTAAATTCAAACCTGCATCCAGCGCGCCCTCTACTTTGACATCAAACCAGCTCTCAATGGATCGCGCCACAAACTGATATGAAACCACATAAATTACTGCCCCTGGTGCGAAACCTACCAGGGCAAAAATGGCGGCTAGCTTAATAAGCAAGCGACTGCCAAATTTGCCACGCCGCAGCCGCCACACTAAACGCCAGACAATCCACAATATGACTATCAATAACGCGCAGGCGATGATGACGTTGAACAAAAATAATCGCGCGTAGTTTTCTTCGTACAGGGCTTGGTTATTGGTCGCCTGCGTGAGTAAAAACATCAACACCAGCGCCATACCAGCCATGGCAGCCGCGCCAATGCCCAGTGCCCACGACAGACTGCGCGCGCTGCGTGCAGTGCTAGGTGCGGTGGTGGGCGAGGCGGAGGTACTCATAGGGCTGGAGATAGGAGGCTGAGTGGCTTAGCACCCATCAACGGGCCTCAGCAGGCTCGGGTCGCAGATATTGCTTTACGTTGATGTTCCAGTCGCTTTGTCCCGTCACACCGATTTGCAGGGGCCTGGGCAATTGCGCTAAATCAAGCTTGAAGCTGTATTCCACATTAAAGCGACCTTCGGCATCTAGGTCAGTCGCATCGGCAATTTTCCAGCGGGCCACGCGGCGTACGGTGGCCAATGCCTCGCCTAAGCTGTCAAATTGCTGGGTCAGCGAGATGCCGGTAGCAGCGCTGGCCACAGTGCCGCTGGCCACACCTAAACGCCAACGTCGTGTGAGTGGCTGATAAGCTAAGCGCACAGTGCGCGTGGCGCTGGTAATGCGCTTGTCATACCAGTACCAGCGGTCGCGGTACACCTGTACTTCGCTGACAAAGGTGATGGGCACGCCTTTAAGCAAAGCCTCCTCTACCGCCAAAGGCAGCTCAAACTGCAGTGTGGCGCTTAGATAAAAACCCTCGTCGCTGCGCTCTACGCGGATCGAGGTGATAGCGGCGTTAGTGCCCTGGGCATAGGCTGCGGTGGTGGCAAGCGGTGCGACAAGCAACGTACTTATGGCCAAACCCCATGCGCAGCACAGGCGTGCAAAGGCGGCACTACTGCGCTGGCGCAGTAGCCTTAACCAGTACAGCGTAATAAAAACCGTCGTGTCCACCGAAATGATTGTCCTGCATGGCTTTGGCGCTAGGTGGGCTTTGGGGCAATAAATGACCTACAGAGGGTTGTAATAGCGCATCTTTGTTGTGCGTAACAAACGTTTGTATCTGATCGTGGCCTTCTGCCTTGAAAACCGAGCAGGTGCAGTACACCAAAGGGCATCCGGGCCGTAGCAGGGGCCACAGGGCTTTGAGCAGCTTGTATTGCAGGCTTTGCAGCTGTGCAATGTCGCTATCACGGCGCAGCCAGCGGATATCAGGGTGGCGGCGCACTATGCCCGAGGCTGAGCATGGGGCGTCCAGCAAAATCGCGTCAAACGGCTGGCCGTCCCACCAACTGGCGGGCTGTGCAGCGTCTGCGGCGACGATATGGGCTTGCAGTTGCAAACGACTAAGGTTTTCTTCGATACGTTGGCATCGCTCAGGGTCAATGTCCAAAGCCGTCACTTCGATGGGCCAGCCACGGGTGGCGGCGTACTCTAGCAAATGGGCGGTCTTGCCGCCCGGGGCAGCGCAGGCGTCTAGCACGCGCCATGTTCGTGCAGCAGTGCTTACAGGCGTGTCTTGCGCAGGTTGGGCTTTAGCCAGCGCATCTAGCAGCATGGGCGCTGCCAACTGCGCCGCTGCGTCTTGCACTGAGAACCAGCCTTGCGCATACCCCGGCAGCGCGGGCACATAGGTGCTATGGGCCAGCTCTAGGCCACTGTGCGCTACCGCGCGTGCGGGCAGCTGCAGGTGTGCCAGAGCCTGTTTAAAAGCCTCTACCGTGGTGGCACGCGTATTGACGCGCAAGGTCATGGGGGCTGCGTGGGTGCTGGCCTGCACAATAGCCTGCCATTGGTCTGGGTAGTCACGTTGCAGGCGCTGCAGCCACCAAGCTGGGTGGTTCCACTGCGCAACGGGTTGCTTTAACGCTGTGGCGAGTAAAGCCTCACGTTCACGCAAAAACCTGCGCAAACAGGCATTGATAAAATTGGCCTGCGCGCGCGTAGCCGCCCCACGCTTTGCGGCCTCAACCGCTTGGTTGACCAAGGTGTGGGCTTCGTAATACACACTGCCAGCGGCTGGGGCAGCGTCGTCGCTTTGGTCAGACGCCACCGCCAGTGCTAGCACACTGCATAGCAGTGCATCGGCTGATGGGCTGGGTGCGCGCGGGGCTAGCAGGCCGCGCAAGACCTGTGCAGTGCCATAGTGGCGCAGCACAGCAAAAGCCAAGGCCTGCACACCAGGACGCAAGGCATTTTCAATGCCTAATTGGGCTGTAGTCCATGATTTTCCTGATTTAACAGCTATTAAAACTGTAGCGACAGCATTGAGCTGTCGCCACAAAGGCACACTGCCAGCAGGGCTCTGGGGTGCACCATTTTGTGGTGCACTAGAACTTGCTGGCAGTAGTAAGCGGCTGCGCGGTACAGCTAGGGATGGTGCTGAAATACGCTCTACCCCAGCGTGTCAGCCCAAATGTTTTGCGCCCAGTTCATGGCGTAAACACCTTCTAGTTGCGTCACATCAGATTTCAAATCAATCGACGACACACCACCCGAACCGGCTACGGTTTTAAAGGTTTTTTCGGCAGCCACATATTCATGCACGCTGGCTACGTGCACCACGTTTTTGTCGTCCACAAAGCTGTAGCAAGTGTTGGTGAGCATGGGCGCTGGGTTGATCTCCCAGCCCGACAATTGCGCCACGATAGCGGCAGCTGCCACCTTGGCATGGCTGTTGGCCATGTGGCCGCTTTTGGGCATGGCCGGTGCAATTTGGATGCTGTCGCCCAACACGTGCACGTCTTTGGCTGCGGTGGACTCAAAGGTTTGGTAGTTGACACCGCACCAACGTCCGTTGGCTTGGTTGTTTAACTTGGCTTGCTGGGCAATGGTGCCTGCACGCATAGACGGCAGCACGTTCAGCACGGCAGCTTTGACATCGTCTTGGATTTCAAACTTCAAAGTACTAGTTTTAGCATCCACCGCTGTCACCTTATGGTCGCCACGGTATTCGATCATGCCTTTGTACTGCTCGGCCCAGACCTTTTTAAACAACGGGCCTTTGGAGGTAACGTCCGGGTTGCCGTCCAAGATCAGCACTTTGCTGTTGGGTTTGGCTTGTTTAAAGTACCAGGCCACTTGGCAGGCGCGCTCATACGGCCCGGGAGGGCAGCGGTAGGGTGCCACGGGGATGCTGATGGCAAACACGCCGCCGTCAGGCATGTCGAGCAGCTGTTTACGCAGAGCTACGGTCTCTGCACCCGCCTTCCAGGCTTGCAGCACTTGGCCGCTGGCTTGCGCGGCTGCCAAGCCTTCTACGCTACTCATCATCAGCTCAATGCCCGGTGACACTACTAGTTTGTCGTACGCAATGGTGGTACCGCGTGACAGGGTGACGGTTTTCTTGTCGGCATCAATCGCTGTGGCCATGTCTTTGACCACCGTAATACCGTGGTTTTTAGACAGCCCGTTGTAGCTTGTGGTCAAAAAGTCTATGCCCTTACTACCGCCGACCACCAAGTTAGACATGGGGCACGACACAAAAGAATCGTTAGGCTCGATCAACACCACATCAATTTTGTAGTCTGACAGCAGGCGCACATATTTGGCTGCGGTAGCACCCCCATAGCCACCGCCAATGACGACAACTTTGGCTTTAGTAGGAATGCTGGCGGTCGTGGCGCAAGCGCCTAGGCCTAGCAAGCTGATGGCAGCGGAAGACTGGAGAAAGCTTCTGCGTTGAAGTGACATAGTGCGCTCCTTATTTTTTTTGTGCTGCAAAGTAAGCAGCTACTTGCTCAACCTGCGCGTCGCTATAGCCCTTGCTCAGCTGGTGCATGATGGTGGCAGGGCGCGCACCGCTTTTAAAGGCTTGCATTTGCGCAATGATGTAGTCTTTAGGCACACCTGCCAGGCTGACTACGGCAGAGCCTTGCACGGCATTACCGTTGGTGCCATGGCAGTTGGCACAGGTAGCAGCTAAGGCTCTGATATTGAGTTGCTGCGCATCTTGTGCGCTAGCAGGTGCGCTAGCTAGCATCGCCAGCACAGACAACACGCCTGGTGCAAGGTATTTCATACATGTCTCCTGAGCAAATAAGGTATTGATTAACAGGTGGCTAACAGCAAAAATTGCCCCTCAGCACCCATTTGCTGCATTATGCACACTAGAAAGCTTGTGCCGTGTGGAACGAAAAAATCCATGCTAGCAACTGGGCTGGAAATTGTTTGATTGCGGCGTTATAGACCTGCGCCGCGTTGCTATAGTCACGCAGTTTTTCAGACTCCAACACGCCCTGATTCTGCCACTGCAGCGCTAGGGTTTGCGGTACCGCCGAGCCAGCCAGGTCATCATGCTCGCTATTGAGCCGCTGCCACGCAGCGTGCATGACCTCATGCGCGGCACTGATGGAGGCCATATCGTCCACTGCAGGCAGCAGGTGAGGCTTGGCCAACACACCTGCAATACACGCTTGAAACTGCTTGGTGGCCACTGCCAAGGGCCTCCAGCTGGCGGCCTCATCGCCCAAGCTAGCCCAGGCCGAGTCTGTCTCGGGGCTGTGTGACAGCTCTGACAGCGCATGGCGCAGCGCCTGCGCATTAGACTGCCATTGCCCCGCCAGACCCTGCAGCGCACGCAACACCTGCGCACGCAAACCTACCAGCCGGTTGTAAGCCCCCAAGGCCCAAAATACCAGCACAGCTATCACTACCCAAAACACAACAGAGGTGAACACTACGATTGCAACACTAATTTTTTAATTGAAGCTAATGATACGTGATGACGCTACGCAAGAGGCACGCTATGGCAAGTAAACGCTAAGTCATAAAGCCCTGCACAACATACCGTCATACAGGGCCCTGGAAACACAATTTACCAATCAAATATGCTTGTAGTCCAAGTATCTATTAGTTAAGCAGCTATTATTTTTGTAGCATCTACACTTAAAGCATAAATCCAAGATTGGCCGGATAGACGATAGCGCTGGGTGTGGTTTGGCCGTTGAAATTACCCAAGTTAGGCAAGATACTTGTCATCTGATCATCAGGCACGCCAAACCATTTTGCCATCGTGGCTGCGTATTGGTCTACCGAGGTAGTTGGCAGTAAACGGCCTTGGCCGACGCTCCATTGGTCCACCTCTGCGGTACTTTTTGAGTCGCCGTTACCCACAGGTGGCGCATAGCCGTAAAAAGATTTGCCTTTCACTGCGCCGCCTACCATGAGGTGGTGGCTGCCCCAGCCGTGGTCAGAGCCGTCGCCGTTGTTGGCCATGGTGCGGCCAAAGTCTGAGGCGGTGAAGGCGGTGACTTTATCAGCCACGCCCATTGCATCGGTTGATTTATAAAAAGCCGTCATGGCATCGCTAACGTACTGCATGAGCTTGGGTTGGTTAGCGATTAAATTGTCATGCAGATCAAAACCGCCCAACGAGACCATGAATACTTGTCGCTTCACGCTGAGTTTGTCTCGCGCCTCAATCAAACGAGCCACCATACGCAGTTGGTCATTCAGTGAATTATTAAGCGCTTTGCCTTTGTCATCTAAAGACACAAAACCATTGAAAGCGCCTGGATACGTAATGTTACCCGCCAAGTCTTTGATAACATTACCGTTTGTATCTTTCAGCGGGCCAGTGCTGAGAATGGCATCTGAAATAGCGACCTCAGAGTCCACGGCACGCTTAGTCACTGAGTTGTAGGCCTTCTCCAGCAAATTGGGCATGGCAGTGCTAGTGGTCAGCACACCCATTGCGTCGCCTACGTCTTTAAAACCGTACGGGTATGCTAGTCTGCCGGTAGTGGGTACGTTGTAAATTCTCACTGGACCGCCCGAGCCTACTTGGTAAGACTGAGCCGTGTCGCCCGACAGAAATACGGCGTTACCCGTAATGGAGATGCAGGTGAACAAAGATGCGCCACCGTTGGTAGATAAAGCCAAATCACCAATGTTGCCGCCCCAGCCCACGGTCGAGCCTTCGCCGCTGGATGACTGCCAAATTGACTGCTGATCGTTGTGCGAGAACAGCTTGGGAGGCAGCGGAAAGGTTTGGCGGTTGCTGCTGAGGTAGCCCGCTTTATCAACTGGCTTAATCAAAGGGCCCACGTTCAGCTGGACTGCGGCTTTGCCAGTGTTAAACAAGTTGGCCAAACCTGTCATAGAGGGGTGCAGCGCAAACTGGCGACCCCCCGCCAAGGCAGTAGTGGGCGTTAGTGCAGTAGGGGCCAAGTCAGCTTTAGAAATAGAAATGCTGCCAGCAGTACCTGCCACCCCGCGCGCAGTGGTGTACAGGGCATGACTTGGATCGTCATAGGTTACTACCGTATTAGCATAGTCATTACCACCGTATAAAAACACGCAGACTAGCGCTTTGTAGTCTGTAGCTTGCTGGGCTGCGGCCTCGCCCATCGCAGCAAGGTTCAGGGCAGTAGGTAAGGCTACGCCAGTGGCGGCCAATTGGGCAGAGCGTTGCAAAAATGCGCGACGGGTGTGCAGGTCAGGTCGAAGTAGGTACATGGTGTGTGTTTCCTTGTGAGGGTGTTTTTTACTTTTGCACCAAATAATCTGAGCTGGCCATGATCAATAACACGCCGGCTACCACCAAGTCGAGTTTGATTTTCTCTAGGCTTGCAGCCGTAATGCGGCTGGCAGCTTGACCCTGCAACATGGCTAGCTTCAAAGCGTTTTTAACTACCGCTAGCGAGTCTGCGCTGAGTTGCCCTGCACACAAAACAAGGTTGAGCCTATCGGCTAAGGCACCACTTACTCGCGTGGCCTCAGCGTCTGAGCTAACGGTGTTGTTGATCAGCGCCAGTTCAGTGCTGTAGTCGGGCACGATATCTAGCACGGGCGTTACATAGTTGGTGTCTATCTTGTCCGGCTGAGGCACCTTCATGCCGTTGCGCATGATGTCGGTCATAAAATTGATATAACCGCCCACCGTGGTTTCATTGACAATTTGAAATTCAGGTGCAACGGCCAAACCTGTACCCGGTGGAACATAACCTGGCCGGAAAAAATTAAAAACCGATGGTGAATGCAGCGGGCTTTGTCCCAACCCATACGACGTACTAGATTGGTCATAAATTTTCCAAGAGTTTTGCAGCGACTTGAGGTTAAACGTGCGCCCCCACTGCACAAACCGCACCATGGGCTCACGCACTTTGCCAAAGCTTGTATTGGCAGGGTTGGGGATACGCGCTTCATCGTCTAACAAAATCGCAGCCCACACTGCCTTGAGGTTACCGCGCACGCCTGCTCCATCGTTGTTAAAAGCACTGGCAACGCGGGCTACATAAGCCCCACTGGGGCTACTGGTGACCAAGCGTTGAATCATTTGCTTGGCAAAGAATGGGCCTACGTTGGGGTTTTTGAAGAGCCCATCTAATGCAGTTTTAAGAGCGACAGGACCAGCGACACCTGCTGCAATATTGATATCAATGCAACTCACAGCCAAGGTGGAATGTTTCGTTGCATCAAAGCTCATACGCTGGCGAGCGTATTCGCGTTTGAAGATGGAATAATTAGGAAACACGCCAGCAAAATTGCCATAAGTAGCTCTGTCAAAATCGTAGCCTGTAAAGACCCGTGCTAACTGACTCACGTCATCCGCGTCGTAGGTTTCAAACTCTTTAGTGGTGCCTTTGGGCGTACCATCCAAATTGAGTTGGTATAAACCAATGGTGAACAACTGCATGACCTCGCGCGCGTAGTTCTCGTCAGGCTGACGGCCCCTGGCCACATCTTCTTTTTGATTGCCTTTGGTGTTGAGGTAGTAGCCCATGGCAGGGCACAGGGTGATTTCTTCTAGCAGTTCACGGTAATTGCCAAAGGCGAATTTGTTGAGAATGTCCCAATAGGCCGTGATGGTGTAGCCACGCCAGTCAATCTCCATGGACTGCAGCGACACTACAAAGAACTCAGACAACGCTAGCGCAATACGTTTGCGCATCGAGTCGGGTGCAGTAAACAGCTGATTCCACACCATGTAATCGGCTATGGTGGAGTTGTAAACATAATCTTTGGCAATGGCTTCGTTGCCGTAACCACGTGCCTCTAGCCAATCCCAACCTGTTTGTGCAATCGGCTTGGCAAACTGCAGCTGCAGCCACGTTGCATAAGTGTCTGCGCGAACTGAGGCAATCTCATTGGTCTTGGATGTGAACTGCGCTTGCTGTAAAAAACGCGCTGCCTCAGCATCGTTATTCGCTTTGGGGGCGTTATTAAAACCGGGCGCTGCAGGCGGCTGTACCACCACTACAGGCATGCCAGTCACAGGATCAATGGGCATTGCATCGGGATCTGCAGGATTGCCCGTATTCCCAGGGTTGTTGCCACCAGCAGTACCTGTTGCGCCACCGCCACCACCTCCGCCGCAGGCTGCCAACAACGCAGCGGCCAAGAGCGATAAAGCTGCTGGCGAAAATTGCGCGTTTTCGGGGGTGTCGGCTGACAGAGCCGAAGTTGTCGCTGGCGTGTCGGTCGTTGCGACGGTTGATTCGACCTGGGTGAGTTCTTCTGTGTGCATTGGTACTTAACGTGGTGTTAAGTTGCGAAGAATATCGGGAACTTATGACAAATGCACTAGTTGCTTCGCAACAAATGTTACCAGTCGTGGGGTGCAAGCCGCTTGTCTGGCGAACCTAACCGTTCAAGCCACCTATGCGCCGCAATGGTGCACAAATTTATGCCGAGGTGTTGCGTGATTGTTGCAAAATATCACGCGTTTTCAGGGCTTCGCGGCGTGCTGCGCTGGCAAAGTCACTACCCGATGATGCGTACAACACAGCGCGCGATGAATTAACGATGATGGGGCCTTGCGCTGTGCAGCCTGCACGCACGGTGGCCGCTGCGTCACCGCCTTGTGCGCC
>JAYTPK010000192.1:0-1536 GCA_043747295.1 Polaromonas sp.
AAATTCTCTAATGGCAGCCATTAGAAATAGGGCACTACATTTTACAAAACTTCTTGGTTAAATTTCAAGGTAAAATCCTAATGAACAATCTCGGTTTAACATTCATTTTTTAGCATCCATCCACGCCAAACAACCTAGACGGTAGGCTTGAGCATCTGCCAGTGCATACTGTGTACGTCACCAAACAGTAAAATCATTTTTATAATCGTTATTAAAGTTACAATAGAGCATCTTGCAAAAGTCAAAACCAACGCAGAACATCATGGCTCCAACACGCTAAGATACGATTTTTTTGCACACCACCCTCACCATGAGGTTTTAGTGCCTAATTTGTAGATTTAAGCCCACACCAATCCACAGACCTACTATTTAAGCGCTACATTTTGTGATTCCTTTGATGTTGATGGCATCTGCCTATTGAATTAAACGCATCAACTGCTCCGCGCTCATGACCAGCACGGCAAACATCAAATGCGCATGTACCTTGCAATGCCCCCGCACCCACACTTGACGAAAGCCGTAGCAATCTTTAAGCAATGCATTAGGGCGCTCTGCGCCTGAGCGGGCTTTGTACCAATGCGCTTCATGCGGTTCAAACGCACGCTTAACACCACCGCGAGGGTTATGGTCAAACAAAGGAATATGCCCGCAACTGCGCGAATAGTCCCGTAGTTCATCACTACAATACGCGGCATCAGCCAGCTCATACAAATACGTCACCTTTTGTGTACTCAACCGCGACAACGCGATGGCCGCTTGTGAATCGTGTAATGAGGCGCTGGTGGTGAGTGCGCTCACTGTCACGCCGCAATCGGTAGTGTCTAAATGCAGCTTGATTTGGCGGCATAAGCACTAATGAAGCCGCGCACTTGGCGGGCAAAATACTCCCCGCAAATTTGGCAGCCATTGAAAACCTGAAAGCACCAGCAATTAGAACACCCAGTATCGGCACCGATAGCAGAATAACTTCTTCTACATAGGGCAGGGTATGTTGGCAATGCCGAGAACACCTCCGGCCAGCATCAGTGCGACAAAAGCGCAAGGCAACACCCACAACGCCCTACTGTCCATCTGTACTGCCCACAAACCAACAGCCAGCATCGCCAGCAGATGGTCGGCACCGCTGAATGGATGCGCAAAGTCGTGCCAGAAACTGGCACTATGCCCAATCCCGGCATGGGCAAAGGCCAGGGTTGGTACAAATGTAAGCGTTGGCAGAAGCGAGTGTTGGCAGAAATGCAAGTGCAGCGGCCGATAGTGGCAACTGCTTTCTGTTTAATTTCGTGTTCATCAAAACTTCTCCTGACGTCCCAATTGTTACGAAGAATTCATGTCACAACGAGCGGGTGGCAAGCTTCAACCAGGCTTGCTGATCAGCACAGTCCAGCAGTCGACAGGCAAAACTGAATGCTGCATCCAGATGCTGCATCGCCTCAACGGAAGGCAGCTCACCCAACTCAAACGCCTTGCCAGCGATGCACAGAACAAACGCTGGAGGCGGCGCTTCACCGTGTACCTGCGTATAAATACCCAGCA
>JAYTPK010000193.1:0-40080 GCA_043747295.1 Polaromonas sp.
AATGGTTTACCGCGCACCACCACTGAAGTTTGGTCAGCACGGCCTACGGTGACGCGCAGTGGCAGTGCACCATTGGCCGCAACGGACTCACCAGCGGTAAGTAAGCGGCGCAATGTAACTTTGCCGTAAACGTCAATCACCTCTATCCATGACTCGCCTTTGGCGCGAAACACTACCAAACCAGCGGTATCAGCCACAGTATTAGTCCCTGTAGCGGCTGAGATGACAAGCGTGGGGCTGGCTACCGTGGGTGTGGAGGTGGCCACAGTGAGAGTGGGGCTTAGCGCTAACGTGGTTTGCGGCTCAGCACCCGCATTGACGCTGGCAGATTTCATGCCGCCGTCGTTGGTTAGCACGGCGCCTGAGCCCATGGCTGTACCAGAGTTATTGCCCTCTAAAGAGCCAGGTAGGCTTTTTAAACCTGACAGCGCAGAGTTAGCTGCGTCAGCAGTTTTACTGCTGATATCGGGCATGAAGATCAACACCACTGCACCCAGCAAAAGCGCTATCACAGCCAACACGGCAGGTTTGCTAAAAGCCGTCAAAGGGTTGGGCTGTGGGCCGTCACTGGGCATACGAAATGGTGCGTTGATGTTTTGCTGGACATGGTTTAAACGCGGTGTACTGGTTTGCGGCAACTTGGCCAAAATGTCCGTCGGGTCGACCTTCAATGTGCGGCACATGCTAGACGCCAGCGCGCGTGCAAACACAGCATCAGGTAGCTCTTCTAAGCGGTCAGCTTCAAGCAGTTCGAGTTTTTTAACAGGTACTTTCAGCGACACGGCCAAAGCAGCAATATGCAAACCTTGGGCTTCACGTGCTGCCCTCAAAAGCTGGCCTGCTGTGCTTGAGCCAGCATCCACCGAGCGATCGCCCTCATTCATTAAATGCCCCTTTTTCATACGATGCCTGCTCGCGTGACTGCGGAAACCGGCGCTTGAGCTGCCCTGCTAACTGCTGCAGCGCCACGCTGTCGCCCAGCCTGCGCTCGACTTTGATACCCAACCACAGCGTCTCAGCATTGGCATATTCGCCATTGTTTAAACGACGGATATAAAACTGAGCGCGGGGATATTCGGCGCGGTCATACAACATGCTGGCCAAGTTGTAGCCAACAATCGGATTAGACGCATCTAGTTCATAGGCACGCGCCAAGCTGCGCTCGGCCTCGCCCTTTTGCCCTGCAGCAAGCTCACACAGGCCCTGGGCCATCAAGGTTTTAGACTGCTCACCGTACAAGGGTACCGACAGCGCTTGTTTGAAATAGGTAAACGATTCAGGGTAGCGCTGCTGTTGACACAGCATCCAACCAAAGTTATGGGCCGAATTAGCATCGCGCGGGTTCAGGGCAATAGCACGGCGAAAGCTGTCTTCGGCCAGGCGCATATCGTTCAAACGCATGTAAATCAGGCCGCGCAGATTAAAAGCTTCGCCAAAATTAGGGTCGTTGATCAGCGCTTGTTTGATCTCGTCCAGCGCTACGGTGGTCTTGCCTTCGTTGAAGTAGCCCGAAGCCAGCTCTAGGCGCAAACGAGCACGCTTGCGGGCTTCTGGCTCATCCGACTCTGTGACGATGTCTTTTTTATTGGCTCCAGGGTCGCCACCTGCACCAACAGCGCAGCCGCTGAGCAGTGCCACCAAAGCTAAGGCCGCACAAGCCTGCAAGGCTTGCGAAACCTTGCAAAACAAGGTGTTGACTGGAGCAGCTGCAGCTGAGTTGGCAAATTCTGCGGTCATAAAAGTCATCCTGGTAGTCATGGTGGTCATCATCGTTGTGATTTTCACATCCGCACACTTGCACACTCGCATCTAGCTGGCCACATCTTGCGGTGCAGCAGTGTCATTTCGCATCATCACCACCCGGCGCTGGGCCATGCGCTCGCTAGCATTTGTTCGGTCTTGCACATCACCGGCCAGCTGACCGCACGCTGCATCAATGTCATCACCCCGGGTTTTGCGAACAGTGGTAACGATAGCACTGTTCTGCAAAATTTTGGCGAATTCTGCTACAACTTTTGCACTGGAGCGCAAAAGCCCCGATGCTGGAAACGGGTTAAAAGGGATGAGATTGAATTTGACTGGCAAGTTAGCGCGCTGCACCAATTCCACCAGCTGGTGCGCATGCTCGGGTGTGTCGTTCACACCGTCGAGCATGCAGTATTCAAAGGTAATGAAGTCGCGCGGAGCAAATTCTAGGTAGCGATGGCAGGCGGCTAGCAGCTCATCGAGCGGGTATTTAATGATGAGCGGCACCAGGTCGCTGCGCAGTGTGTCATTGGGGGCGTGCAACGAAACGGCCAGTGCCACGGGACATTCTTGCGCCAATCGGTCAATCATCGGCACCACGCCCGAAGTAGACACCGTCACGCGGCGGCGCGACAGGCCATAGGCGTGGTCGCTGAGCATGGTTTTCAGTGCAGGCACCAGTGCTGTCATGTTTTGCAATGGCTCACCCATGCCCATCATCACTACGTTGGAGATGATGCGTTGGTCGGTATTTTTTAACTTGCGCAGGGTGTGTTCTGCAAACCACAGTTGGGCAATGATCTCGCCACTGGTGAGGTTGCGACTAAAGCCCTGATGGCCTGTGGAGCAAAACCGGCAGCCTACAGCGCAGCCAGCTTGAGACGATATGCACAAGGTTGCGCGGTCGTCCTCGGGGATGTATACGGCCTCTACGGCGTCACCGTTGCCCACGTCGAACAGCCATTTGATGGTGCCGTCGGTGGATTTTTGCTCGGTTAGAACCTTCAGCGGCTCAATATGCGCGGTGGTAGCTAGCTTTTCGCGCAGCGATTTGGCCAAATCGGTCATCTCGCCAAAGCTGCGCGCGCCTTTTTGGTGGATCCAGCGATACAGCTGGGTAGCGCGAAAGCGTTTTTCACCCAAGCCCTCACAAAAAACGGCCAGACCTTCGAGATCAAAATCTAGCAGGTTGACCGTCATATTGGGGTGCTGCCAGCTTGCGCCGACATGTCCTTTAAATGGATGTTTGCTTACTACGGATTAACGTGGAAAGTTAACGCGAATACACATTCATGCCGGGGAAGAAGAAAGCAATCTCTTGCGCTGCGGTCTCAGCAGCATCAGAGCCGTGCACAGCGTTAGCGTCGATGCTGTCTGCAAAGTCAGCGCGGATGGTGCCTTTGTCGGCCTTCTTCGGGTCGGTAGCGCCCATCAGGTCGCGATTTTTAAGGATAGCGCCTTCGCCTTCAAGGGCTTGGATCATCACTGGGCCAGAGACCATGAAGCTGACCAAATCTTTGAAGAATGGGCGTGCTTTGTGCACGGCGTAGAAAGCCTCTGCCTCGCCTTGGGACAAGTGGGTCATTTTGGCAGCGATGACTTTGAGGCCAGCGCCTTCAAAACGTGCATAGATTTGACCGATTACGTTTTTAGCGACTGCGTCAGGCTTGATGATAGACAGGGTGCGTTCGATTGCCATGGTGGATGTTTTCCCAATGAAAAATTAGATGTGCTTGCGTACAAGTTAGCCTTCTATTCTAACCTTTTTGTGTGACGGCTGGCTGCCCAATCGCTGCTCGCCCCCTCAGTGCCAGCTGGAAATTCACATTAAAAGCAGTCAAATGCCTATTTTGAGTGCTTTTGGGTATGCAATATGGCTGTAGTCCAAGTATTCATTACTTATTCAGCTATTGAATTAATAGTAAACCAGCTCGCTAGTGAAGCGCATCCAAAGCGCTTTCAAACTCTTCAGGGGTGAAGATGCGCCGCATGGGAGGCAACGCGTTTAACAGGCGCTTGCCGTAGCCCATCTGTACCAGCCGCGTGTCGCACACTACCAAAATACCGCAGTCACTCTCGCGCCTGATAAGTCTGCCTGCGCCTTGTTTAAGAGATACAGCGGCTTCGGGGACGAAATAGTCATTAAACGGGCTGCGGCCTTCGGATTCAATCTTTTGCGCCCTCGCCTCTACCAGTGGGTCGCCCGGCGGTGGGAAAGGCAGCTTGTCAATAATCACCATTTGCAGCGCGTTGCCGGGCACGTCAATGCCCTCCCAAAAGCTGGCTGAGGCCACCAAAACGCAGCCGGGTTTGCCAGGGGTGGTGCCCTCTCGAAAACGCTCTACCAGCTCGCGCTTAGGTGCACTGCCCTGCACTAACACCACGATGCCGCTGCCGTCTAAGCTGTCGGTCATGTCATCGCCAATAGCTTTGAGGGCGCGCAGCGTGGTGGTGAGCACCAAAGTGCGTCCGCCCAGGCGCCGTACGGCTTTGGCAGCTAAATCTGCTACAGCCAGGGTATGGCCCGAGTCTTTAGGTTGCGGCAGATAACGCGGCACATACACCGTGGCCTGCGTGGCGTAGTCAAAAGGGCTGCTAGCTTGCAAAACTTGCGCACTTTGCAGGCCGCAGGGCTGGGTAAACCAGCTGAGCTTGTCGTCGTCGCCCAAAGTAGCTGACGTGAAGATATAGCTGCGCTGGCGGCGCTCCAACTCTGCTACTTCGTTGTCACTGGTGAGCAGTTCTCCGTCAGTGCCTAGGCCTAACAAGCGTTTGCGCACGGTGCTGGCAATGTCCAGCGGTGACTCGACCAAGCGCAGCTGCACACCCACGTCTAGCCAGCGCACAGCACCCGGCGCGCAGGCTTTGGTAAACGCCAGCGACTGGTCGGCCAACATACTGGCCCGCTCGTGCAGGCGCACAAAATCTGGGGCTAGCTCGCTGACAGTAGCCAGGCCCTCGCAGGCCAGGCCCAGCGCTGCGTCTAGGTCTAGCAGGGCTTGTGTCCATGCAGTCTCATCCAGCCCCTCGGGCATGGGGCCCCTCCAGCGCACGCGGGCGTTGGCTGGCTGCTTGCCTACCACCAAGCGCAGCTCGCGCGTGGCGCGCTCTACCCCGCTTACCAAGCTTTGCCAGTCGGCCAGGCCGCGTGCCAGTGTCAGGCCTGCGGCCAGCATGTCGCGGCAAAAATCCAGCAGTTGGCCTGTAGACAGGTTGTTGCCTAAAAACTGCACGCCTGTTTCGTTCAGCTGGTGTGCTTCGTCGAAAATAGCTACGCGCACACTGGGCAAGAGCTCGGCCATGCCTGATTCACGCACTGCCAAATCCGCAAAAAACAAATGGTGGTTCACCACCACCAAATCAGCCGCCAGCGCCTCGCGCCTGGCTAGGTTGACGTGGCAGGCTTTGAATTTGGGGCATTGGCTGCCTAAACAGTTGTCGCGTGTTGACGTTACCAATGGGATCACGCTGGATCTTTCGTCCAAGCCGGGTATTTCAGCCAAATCGCCAGTAAAGGTCACCTGGGACCATTCTTCAATCTTGGCCAATGTCCGCACCGCAAACTTGTCTTGCCCGGCCTCATGGCGTGCCAGCCCCATGCGGTGCAGGCATAGATAGCTGCTGCGTCCTTTTAGCAGGGCGACACGCACTGGCAAGCCCAGCGCCTGCACCAAGCGGGGCACATCTCGCGAGAACAACTGGTCTTGCAGGGCCTTGGTGGCCGTAGACACCATGACGCGCGCACCCGACAATAGCGCAGGCACAAGGTAAGCGAATGTTTTTCCGACGCCTGTTCCGGCCTCCACCACCAGCGCGCCGCCGTCTTCAATGGTTTGGGCCACCGCCATGGCCATATCGCGTTGGCCTTGGCGTGGGGCAAATTCTTCGGTGGCACGCTCTAGCACCCCGCCCGCAGTAAACGCAGTGCGCACTTGGTCTTGCAGGCGCATCAGGCGGGTTCTTTCCCGTCAATCGTGCTTTGCAACTGGGCAATGTGGTCGCGCAGAGCCAGGCGACGCTTTTTTAAGCGGCGCAGCAGCAGCTCGTCGGGCGGTGTGTCGCCGCTAGCCAGGCCTAAACGGTCAATACTGGCGTTCAGGTCAGCGTGCTCCATTTGCAGCTCAATAAGCTGCCGGGAGGGGAAATGTAGGTTAGAGTCCAAGTTGTAGCAAGTGCGCGCACTATCAAACCTTCGATAATAATTGCAATACACTGTAGACGCACGTTATATTGCTGCAAGTCCCGCTTATTTTGATACAACAGATAACTCCATAGCACTATGTCCAAGGGATATCGAATTACCGCTTCCACCGGCATCCATAAAGGTGACCGCGAATACCAGCAAGACCAGGTCGTGCTGCTCAACCACCCGCGCATTAATGGTTGCGTGATGGCTGTCATTGCTGACGGCATGGGCGGGCGCAGCGGCGGGCGCAAGGCGTCGGACCAAGTCATGATGACGGCCAAGCAGCTGTTTGAGCGCTATTCCCCCGAAGTAGACGACGCACCTTCGATATTAAAACAACTGGTGCAAGAAGCCCACATCGTTATCAAGCTGACCGCCATTTCAGCCGAAGAAGAGCCGCACAGCACGCTGTGCGCATTTTTAATCAACCCCGCAGGCGACTGCCACTGGGTGCATGCAGGCGACTCTCGCATTTATTACTACCACGGCAACAAGCTCATCAAGCGCACAATGGATCATTCGTATGTGCAAACCTTGGTCGACAAAGGCGAGATTACCGAGGAAGAAGCCAACGTGCACCCACAGTCCAACATCTTAATGGGCTGCTTAGGCACGGACGAGGACCCAGCTGTAGACGTGCATTACATCCCCTCATTGCGCCCCGGCGACACGCTAATGTCGTGCAGCGACGGCGTGTGGCACTATTTTTCTAATACCGAGCTGGGCTCGGTTTTGTCGGCCTTAAGCCCGCGCGAAGCCACTGAGTTTTTGATTGACAAAGCCCGCACCCGCGCACGCGGCACGGGTGACAACTTGTCACTGGTGGTGATCAAGCTGGAACCTTTAGGCCCTGAGGCTGCTAAGCCCATCGTCATCCCATCCATGAGCAGTATTCGCTAACCTGCGCACCAGGTGTGCAATCCGCCTAGTTTGGCGGTACAGGCAGTGTTTCAGCAGGTTTTTTACCCTGCTGTTGAGCTTGCACCTTGGCGCGGTGCTGCGCAGCCTCCAGCTGGCGTTTGTCATACAGCGCCTTGGCAGTGGCAGCGTCGTCTGGCGATCTGGGGGTTTTGGCTACTTTAGGTGCAACTGCTTTTGGAGTTTGGGCCTGTTTGGGCGTTTTAGCAGGGTCTGTCGGCGGTGCGGTCTGCAATTTCAATTTTTGATCGGCTTGTTTCTTAGCTTGCTCTGCTTGGCGTTCAGCAGTTTTAGCCAACGCTTCGTCCCGCTGTATGGCAATTTCAGCTTCTCTTTGCGGCGAGGTTTTTTCCTCGGTTTTTTGCAGCTGAGCTAAGCCTTGGCGCTTACGCTCTTGATCGTTCAGCGCCACATCGCGGCGCCTGAGATCGGCTAGCGCCTCGCGCTGCTGCGCCCGTGCCTTGGCTATGCAAGCGTTGACTGCAAATTTTTGGTAACAAGCCTCTTTAGCAGTTTCAAAGCTGGTCTCAGCCGCTGTACGCTGTTGGGCAATCCGTGCGCGTTCTTGTGGCTCTTGGCCCCGCGCCACTGTAGTGGTATTTGTCAATACTGCTGTATTGGTGGCTATTTGGGCTGTAGTCCAAGTATTCATTACACAAGCAGCTATTAAAAAAATAGCATTTTTACTGAATACTGAGTGAAATAAATATCGGCGCACCATGACTACATTATCCCTCAGACGCAAAGGCATCAGGTCAGGCTGGTGTCTACCACACGCCGCTCTAGTGCCAAAAACTCCGTAGACTGCATTTCGTTTAAGCGCGATGCGGTACGCGGAAACTCGTGCACCAAAGGACCTTCGGTGTACAGCTGCTCAGGCGGCACAGCGGCTGACATGATCAGTTTGACCCGCCGGTCATACAGCACATCCACCAGCCACGTAAAGCGCCGTGCCTCAGAAGCATGGCGCACAAACATTTGCGGCACGTTGCTCAACAAGACGGTGTGAAACTGCGTGGCCAGTTCTAAATAATCGTTTTGGCTGCGCGGGCCGCCGCACAGCTGTTTAAAGTCAAACCACACTACGCCACCAGCGCGGCGCTTGCTGATAATGGAACGCGCCTCAATGTGCAGCACTGGGTCTTCGTCATGCGCCTCGGCCAGATCGGTAAAGGCTTTTTCCATGGCCTCGTCAGCCTCTGAACCTAAAGGCGTGTGGTACAGCTTGACCTTCTCCATGGTACGGCGGCGGTAGTCAGTGCCGTTATCTACGCTGATGACTTGCATATGCGTCTTTAAAAGCTCTATGGCAGGCAATATGCGCGCACGGTGCAACCCATTAGGGTACAAGCCATTGGGGTGAAAGTTGCTGGTGGTCACCATGCCCACACCGTTTTTAAACAGCGCGTCAAGCAGCCGATGCAAAATCATCGCGTCGGTAATATCAGCCACATGAAACTCGTCAAAGCACAGCAGGCGATAGCGTTTGGCCATGCGCTTGCCCAGCTCGTCCAGCGGGTTGACGGTGCCTTGTAAATCAGCCAGCTCTCGGTGCACCTCGCGCATAAATTCATGAAAGTGCAAGCGGGTTTTTCTTTGAATCGGTACAGCGTTGTAAAAGCAGTCCATCAAAAAGCTCTTGCCGCGCCCTACCCCACCGAACATGTACACACCCTTAGGAATATCAGGACGGTTGATGAGCTTTTTAAAAACGTTAGAGCGCTGGTCTTTGTAGTCAGCCCAGTCCTCGGCACATTGCTCCAGCGCCTGCACCGCTTTAAGCTGCGCAGGGTCGCTGGTGTAGCCGCGCTGAGCTAGCTCATGCTGGTATTGGGTGGTGACGCTCATTGAAGTGTGTTGGGCCAAACAGCCGAACTTCCGGACGCAGAGTACGCAAAAGTTACGCAAAGGGCGCAAAAAAGAAACCAAAAAACACAAAATTAGCCACCAAACTCTGCGTTGCTATTTACATAATTTTGGTTTTATTTTCTTTGTCTTCTTTTGCGTCCTTTGCGTAATCTTTGCGCCCTCTGCGTCCGGAAGTTCGGAAGTTCGGTATTATGAAGTTCGTATTTTGAAGATTTAAAAGTTCAACGTCCGCTTGTCCACCGCCAAAGCCGCTTCCTTAGTCGCCTCAGACAGCGAAGGATGTGCGTGACAGATGCGGGCAATGTCTTCGCTAGACGCACGAAACTCCATCGCCACCACAGACTCAGCAATCAACTCGCTGGCATACGGCCCCACAATATGCACGCCCAAAATTTCGTCAGTCTTAGCGTCCGAAATCATCTTGACCATGCCCGTCGTGTCGCCCATCGCCCGCGCGCGGCCGTTGGCCATAAACGGGAAGGTGCCTGCCTTATACGCACGGCCTTCGGCTTTGAGCTGTTGCTCATTTTGGCCCACCCAGGCAATCTCAGGCGAGGTGTATATCACCCAAGGCACAGTATTGAAGTTAACGTGCCCATGCTGGCCTGCAATGCGCTCAGCCACGGCAACGCCTTCTTCCTCAGCCTTGTGCGCCAGCATCGGGCCGCGCACCACGTCACCTACCGCCCACACGTTGGGCAGGTTGGTTTTGCAGTGGTCGTCCACCACCACCATGCCGCGCTCGTCGAGTTTGAGGCCGATAGCATCAGCACCTAGACCAATCGTATTGGCGGTACGGCCAATCGAGATGATCAGCTTGTCCACATCCAAACTCACGGCTTCACCCTTGGCATTGGTGTAAGCAACTGACACGCCCTTTTTGGTGTTTTTGATCTCGCCAACTTTCACGCCCAGCTCAATCTTGAGGCCCTGCTTATCAAAAGCTTTCTTGGCTTCTTTGGCAATCTGCTCGTCAACTGCACCTAAGAACGTAGGCAAACCCTCCAACACCGTCACCTCAGCGCCCAAACGTCGCCAGACCGAACCCATCTCAAGGCCGATCACACCCGCGCCAATCACGCCCAGTTTTTTAGGCACCGAAGGCATCTTCAAAGCGCCATCGTTGGACAAAATATTATCTTCATCAAACGGCGCACCCGGCAAAGCGCGAGCGTTCGACCCTGTCGCCACAATAATATGTTTGCCCGAAATCAGTTGGGCCGCCGCATCTTTAGCAGCCAAGGCCATATTGATATCGTACAAACCTTCTTTAGCCGCGACAAACGAACCGCGCCCGTGGAAGAAGGTAATTTTGTTCTTTTTAAACAAGTACAAAACGCCATCGTTGTTTTGCGTAATCACTGTATCTTTACGCGCATGCATCTTGGCTATGTCAATAGTCAAGTCTTTGAGCCCAATACCGTGGTCCGCAAAATGATGCCCAGCCTGCTCAAAATGTTCTGAGCTTTGCAGCAAGGCCTTTGATGGAATACAACCCACGTTGGTACAGGTACCACCGGGTGCTGGCCCGCCTTTAGAGTTCTTCCACTCGTCAATACAAGCCACTTGAAAACCAAGCTGCGCAGCACGAATAGCCGCAATATACCCACCTGGGCCACCGCCGATGACGATGACGTCGAATTTTTTGCTCATTTAATTCACTTTCAGTTTCACAAGTTGACCGTTCTGCTGAACGATTAGAAAAGTATTAGTTTGCCGCGCAATTTCTTGCGCTCTCAGAAAAGCACGCTCCAGCGCGGCAGGCGCGTTGCGCAGATCAGGCGTTTTTGCTTCAGAAATAGGTTTGAGATTCACAGTCACTGCCTTCATATTCATTCACTCCAATCTATCATCTTGTACGGACTTTGCGATGAATCGATCAGAGTCCAAACATCTACCAGGGGTTTGTAGATTTGCTCAAAATATTCCTTGCCAGATGCGAAACGCCTTTCAATCACGTCTTTCGGAATGTTGTGCCCGCCTTGCCTTACGCGCTGCGTAACTCGCTCAATCGCAAATTGCGCGGAAGGTAAAGACAGAAAGAACAATTCAACACGATAGCCTAATTCGCGCCACCGAGGAATCATTCGCGCATAACCTCGCCCACTCAGAGTGGTTTCAAAAGCAAAGTTATCGTCGGCAGCAGCATGCCTCGCAATCAAATCAAGCATCAGACGACCCGCTGCGATAGCCGCAGATTCTGGTGCAAACGGCGCAATACCAGCAGCAATCAAATCAGCATTAATAAAAATAGGGCAGCTCGCTTCAGAAGGCAAAAACTCTATGGCAAAAGTCGTCTTGCCAGCTCCATTGGGGCCAGCAAAGATGATGATTTTTTTACCTTGAGATGCCACTTTGATCAACTAAACAACTAAGCGCAAATCGCGACAAAATAGCCCCAAGAGCCACCACTGATCTGTCACCAGCATGAAAATAGTCTTACGCAAGATTTTTTTGCAATTTTTCAAGCATGAGTCTTAGATATCAAATAACAACCGTGCCGGGTCTTCCAGCGCATCTTTCATCGCTACCAGTCCCAGCACTGCCTCACGACCATCAATGATGCGGTGGTCGTAGCTCATGGCGAAGTAGTTCATGGGGCGCACGACGACTACGCCGTTTTCGACCACAGCGCGGTCTTTGGTGGCGTGCACGCCCAGGATGGCGCTCTGGGGTGGGTTGATGATGGGGGTGGACATCATGGAGCCGAAGGTGCCGCCGTTGCTGATGGAGAAGGTGCCGCCGGTCATGTCTTCCATGCCCAGCTTGCCTTCGGCAGCTTTTTTGCCAAACTCTGCAATCTTTTTCTCGATGTCGGCAAAACTCATTTGGTCGGCGTTACGCAAAATAGGTACCACCAAACCGCGCGGGCTGCCTACGGCGATGCCGATGTCAAAGTAACCGTGGTAGACGATGTCGTTGCCGTCGACTGAGGCGTTGAGGACGGGGAATTTTTTCAGGGCGTGTACAGCCGCCTTGACAAAGAAGCTCATAAAGCCCAGCTTGGTGCCGTATTCTTTTTCAAATTTCTCCTGAAAGCGCTTGCGCATCTCCATCACCGGGGCCATGTTGACTTCGTTAAAGGTCGTCAAAATGGCGTTGGTCGATTGCGATTGCAGCAAACGCTCGGCTACGCGGGCGCGCAGGCGGCTCATGGGGACGCGCTGCTCGGGGCGCTCGCCCAGATCTACTGTGGGCGATGCTACTTGTGGCAACACTTTGGTAGGTGCGCCCGTAGGTATAGCGACAGATGCCGATGCAGGTGCCGCTACGGCGGCTGGCGAGCCACCCGCTATAGCCGCCAATACGTCACCCTTAGTCACGCGACCGTCTTTGCCGCTACCAGCTACCGAGCCAGCAGCTAAATTATTGTCAGCCATGATTTTGGCAGCGGACGGCATGGCCACGCCGCTCATTGCGCCTCCGGCTACTGCTGGAGTTGCTGCTGTGGCTGCTACTGCAACAGATGCAGGCGCTGCAACGGCAGCCATTGCAGCCACAGGCGCTGCTACTGCACCCGCAGATGCTGCGGTGTCGATGCGAGCAATCAGCTGCTCAGCCACCACGGTGCCACCACTGGCCACCACGATTTCTGCCAACACACCTGCGCTGGGCGCTGGCACTTCCAGCACGACTTTGTCGGTCTCGATTTCGATCAAAATTTCGTCAATAGCGACGGCTTCACCAGCTTTCTTTTTCCAGGTCAGCATGGTGGCCTCGGCCACGGATTCAGACAGTTGGGGGACTTTGACTTCTACGATTGCCATTTTTTTCCTTTAGACAGGGGAAGAATTACCGGACGCGAAGGGCGCTAAGATTGCGCGAAGGACGCGAAAAAAGACAAAAGAAAATAAAACCAAAATCTAAGATCACAAAACTAATTTTTTAGTGATGTCATTTAATATTTTTTGGTATTCCATTTTCGTTCTTCGCGTAACTTTCGCGTTCTTCGCGTCCGGTACCCGTATCCGCTCCCGTATTCCTATTTATTTATTTAGTTAAAACAAAACCTTTGAGCTTGGCGAATGCACCATCGACCAGCGATTTTTGCTGTTCTTGGTGCAAGTGCGCGTAGCCTGCTGCGGGGGATGCAGACGCTGCGCGCCCGCTGTAGCCGAGTTTTTGACCGTCGGTCATGTTCTCGTGGATATTGTGTTGAATGAAGAACCACGCGCCTTGGTTTTGTGGCTCGTCTTGGCACCACACAATGTCAGCTGCATTAGTGTATTTTTTCAGCTCTGTGGCAAACGCCTTGTGCGGAAATGGGTACACCTGCTCGATGCGGATGATGGCGGTGTCGTCGTGGCCTTTTTCTTCTCGCTTGCGCACCAAGTCGTAATACACCTTGCCCGAACACGCTACCACGCGCTTGACCTTCTTCGCGTCCAGTTCTTTATTTTCAGGGATCACGGTTTGGAAACCACCCTTGGTGAACTCGCTTAATGGCGATGCTGCGTCTTTGGCACGCAGCAGCGACTTAGGGGTCATGATGATCAGCGGCTTGCGCAAGTTGCGGATCATTTGGCGGCGCAACACGTGAAAGATCTGGCTGGCTGTGGTGGGCTGCACGATCTGCATGTTGGCGTCAGCCGCTAATTGCATAAAGCGCTCAAGGCGAGCCGATGAGTGCTCTGGCCCCTGCCCTTCGTAGCCGTGCGGCAGCATGAGCGTAATGCCGTTCACACGGCCCCACTTGACTTCGCCGCTGGCAATAAACTGGTCGATCACTACCTGTGCGCCGTTGGCAAAGTCGCCAAACTGGGCTTCCCAAATTACCAGTGTATTGGGGTCGTTAGAAGCATAACCGTATTCAAACCCCAGCACGGCCTCTTCAGACAGCAACGAGTCGATGACCACATAAGGCGCCTGGCCGTCCGCTACGTTTTGCAGCGGAATGTAGGTGCCCGAGTCCCATTTTTCGCGGCTCTGGTCATGGATGACCGAGTGGCGGTGGGTGAAGGTGCCGCGTCCGCAGTCTTCGCCCGACAAGCGCACGGGGTAGCCAGATGCCACCAGCGACGCAAAGGCCATGTGCTCGCCCATACCCCAGTCCACCGGTACGTCACCACGGCCCATGGCAGCGCGGTCGTCGTAGACCTTTTTCACCAAGTTGTGGGGCGTGACTGACGCGGGGATGGTGGTAATTTTCTCCGCAATGCGCTTCCATTCCGCCATGGGGATAGACGTTTCGCCGGCATCAGTCCATTTTTTGCCCAAGAAGGGTGACCAATCCACCGCGTACTTGCTTTTGAAGTTGGTGATGGTGATGTCTTCGGTGTGCTTGCCTTCGTCCATCGCAGAGCGATAGGCCTTGGACATGTCATCGCCAATCGTCTCGCCCAAGCCTTGCGTGCTTAACTTGTCTGCATACAACTTACGTGTGCCGGGGTGCTGTGCAATTTTCTTGTACATCAGCGGCTGTGTTAGCGCAGGGGTGTCTTGCTCGTTATGGCCGAGTTTGCGGAAGCAAATGATGTCAATCACCACGTCTTTATTAAACTCTTGGCGGTACTCTAGCGCCCACTGGGTGCACAACACAACTGCTTCTGGGTCGTCGCCGTTAACGTGCAAAACAGGTGCCTCGACCATCTTGGCCACATCGGTGCAGTAAATGGTCGAGCGGGTATCGCGTGGGTCGCTGGTGGTAAAACCGATTTGGTTATTGATCACCAGATGCACGGTGCCACCAGTGTAGTAGCCGCGCGTTTGCGCTAATGCCAGCGTTTCCATGACTACGCCTTGACCTGCAAAGGCCGCGTCCCCGTGTACCAACACTGGCAACACGCTGTCGCCGACTGCATCACCACGGCGGTCCATGCGGGCGCGTACGCTGCCTTCGACCACGGGGTTGACGATCTCAAGGTGAGATGGGTTGAAAGCCAGCGTCAAGTGCACTGGGCCGCCAGGGGTGGTCACGTCAGAGCTAAAGCCTTGGTGGTATTTCACGTCCCCTGAGGGCAAGTCTTCAGGGGCGGTGTGGTCAAACTCGGCAAACAAATCCTTAGGCATTTTGCCCAAGGTGTTAACCAACACGTTTAAACGGCCACGGTGGGCCATGCCTATCACCACCTCTTGCACGCCTGCTACGCCAGCTTTTTGCACCAGCTCATCCATACAGGCAATAAAGCTTTCACCGCCTTCGAGTGAGAAACGCTTTTGGCCCACATACTTAGTGTGCAAATAGCGCTCCAGGCCTTCAGCTGCTGTGAGGTTTTGCAGAATGTTCTTTTTCTCGTCCGTCGTAAAACTGGGCTTGCTGCGAATCGATTCGAGTTTTTGTTGCCACCATCGCTTTTCGTCTTGGTTGGTAGAGTACATGAACTCTGCGCCAATCGTGCCCGAGTAAGTTTCGCGCAGCGCGTTCAGCAGCTCACGCAGCGGCATGCTGGTCTTGCCAAAATACGTGTTGCTAGTGTCAAACACTACTTCTTGGTCAGCGTCGGTAAATCCGTAATAAGCGGGATCAAGATCAGGAATATTTTCGCGCTCGGTACGCTGCAATGGGTCTAAGTTAGCCCAGCGCGCCCCTACGTTGCGGTAAGCCGCTATCAGCTGCTGCGCTGCGGTGCGCTTTTTGCCCATGGCAGCGTCAGCACTGGCAGTCACCACTTTGGTCACACCCTGCTTGGCGCGCTCAGCAAAGGCGTTGATGACGGGTAAGTGCGCTACGTCATGGGCAGTTGATCCATCAGACGCGGGCACGTTTTGCAGGGCGTCAAAATAACCTCGCCAAGAATCGGGCACAGACCCAGGATTGGAAAGATAGTTTTCGTACATCTCTTCGACGTACGGGGCGTTGCCGCCGAATAGATAGGTATTACTACCGTATGCCTGATACACAGACGCTGACATAGTGTGCTGACCTCCGTTTCCCTGCAGGAAACATAAGTTGGTTGATAAACCTCCCGCGACACGGCTGAACCGATTGGCGGATGCGACATGGCTAGGAAGGGCCTTAATTCGTCAATGCGGATTGTGACAGGTTTCAGCGCTTGTGTGAACTGTATCGGCGACGCTAAGAGACGAACCAAGCTATAAAGCTTGCAAACAAGCGTTATAATTTATGCTCAATGGTGGCTGTAGCTCAGCTGGTAGAGTCCAGGATTGTGATTCCTGTTGTCGTGGGTTCGAGCCCCATCAGCCACCCCAAAAAACTAAAAGCCTGCGACTTGCGTTGCAGGCTTTTTTCTTGGGTAAATCTGATTGTTGATCAGAGCTGAATTCAGCTATTTATTGCTGAGCGACCATGTCGTCTTTTTTAGCGGTTGGTTTAGCTACTTTGATCTCAGCTTTAAAACGGTCTTTCAGCACGTTGTAGTAGGCGGCTGCCTCGGCGTTGCTCCACCATTGGGTGTATTGCTGACGGTCTTGGGTGACGGTGTCGCCTTTGGTTTCGCGTTCTAGCACTTTGGTGATCTTAACCACCGCATAGCCTTGGGCACCTAGGTCTACGCCTACCAGTGATGGTAACTTGGCACTGTCAGCACGCAGTGCGGCTTCTACCAAGTTGCCTGGCAGCTTGGTGCTTTGGTCACGCGACACCACGGCAAACTCAGGAGTGTCTGCACTGGCGGGTGCGGCTTGCCATGCGGCCAATTTAGCAGCGCCGTCTTTGCGTGCTTGCTCAGCGCCCTGCACTGCCATCAAGCGCTCTTTAGCGCGGTCTTTCACTTGGGCAAAAGGCAAGGTGCTCGCGGGGGTGTATTGCAACACCCGGGCTGAGACCAATTGGCTTGAGCCTAGGTCAACTGCCTCTGTATTGCGCTTTTTCTCAATGGCATCGGGGGCAAATATGGCATTCAGCAGCTTGACGTTGGCTAAGGGGCCAGCGGTGCCGGGCGCGGGCTTGCGCTGCACGTTGTTGGCAGTTTTCACTTCAAGTTTGAGTTTCTCGGCCACAGCTTTAAAGCTGTCAGCTTGCTCGTACACGCTGTTAGTAAAGCTCTCGGCTACTTCGGCAAATTTTTTCTGCGCTTGTTGTTTTTTAAGATCAACTTCGATCTCAGGGCGCATCTCCTCAAAAGTTTTCTGTTTGGGCGCTTTGATGTCGGTTACGCGAATGATGTGATAACCAAATTCGGTTTCAACCACGGGGCTGATGTCGCCCTTTTTCATACTGAATGCAGCATCTTCAAAGGGCTTGGTCATGGCACCCATGCCAAAAAAGTCTAGATCACCACCGTTAACTGCTGAGCCAGGGTCTTGCGAATTCTTTTTGGCTACATCAGCAAATGAATCCGGTGTTTTTTGCACTTCGGCTAGCAGCGAGTCGGCCTTAGCTTTAGCAGCTTGTCGATCTGCAGCAGAAGCTGTTTTGGGCGATGCAATCAAGATGTGGCTTGCGCGGCGTTCTTCTTTACTTGCTAGACGTTGAGTGTTCTGGTCAAAATAACTTTTGACTTCATCCGGGTTGAGCATGATGGTTTTTCGGATCGACTCAATGTCCAGCACAACATATTCAATATTGGCTTGCTCTTGAGCCTGGAAGAAAGCTGGGTTGTCTTTGTAATACTGCTCTAGTTGAGCGTCGGTTAAGGTCAGCTTGCTTGCGTAATCAGCGGTGTTAAAGCGTGCCAGTTGTACCTCACGGCGCTCAAAAAATGCGTTTAACGCGATATCAGCAGTTGCTGGGCTGTTCATACCACTGGCACCCATACCAGCTAGCACTTGGCGTGCAGCAATGTCGGCACGCACTCGGGCTTCAAACATTTCAGGGCTCAGGCCTTGTGCGCCTACCAATTGCTTGTAGCGCTCAACATCCAGGCTACCGTCGGGTTTGCGCAATGCAGCGATGCTGGGGTTTTCTTGCAGGTCGCGCGCTAGGCGCTGGTCACTGGCGGTGAGGTTTTGCTTGGTGGCTGCGGCTGCGATCACGCGGTCGCGCACCAAACGCTCAAGCGTGGCGTACTTCGCCTCGGGCGAATCTAACAGCTTAGGATCGAGCGACGGCATGGACGCGCGAATACGCTCAATCTCATTTTTGTGCGCATTGTCCCACTCAGTTTGCAGAATTTTTTGCCCATCGACCACGGCTACCGCGTCGCCTTGGTCTCTAAATTTGCTGTAGCCGTCGATACCGAACAGCACAAATGATGGAACGATCAAAATAAACAGCAAGATCTGCATGATCTTGATATGTTTACGAATAAGGTCAAACATTGCGCTACGCTTTCAAAGCATGCACATCTAAGTTGTGCATTTAATAACTACAAAAAAGGCGAACCTGGGTTCGCCTTTTCAACTGGTGTGCCAAACACGGGCACGGAGGGTGGTGGGTGATGACGGGCTCGAACCGCCGACCTACGCCTTGTAAGGGCGCCGCTCTACCAACTGAGCTAATCACCCCTCCTAGAAATGTATTTTAAACTGATTTAGTTCAGCGCATCTTTCAAAGCTTTACCTGGACGGAACTTAGGCACCTTAGCGGCTTTAATCTTGATGGCTGCGCCAGTGCGAGGATTGCGGCCAGTACGGGCTGCACGCTTGCCTACGGCAAAGGTACCGAAACCTACTAGTGAAACCGAGTTGCCTTTTTTCAAGGTGGTTTTCACAGCGGTGATGGTGGACTCTAGTGCGCGGGTAGCTGCTGCCTTAGAGATGTCGGCGTGTTTTGCGATGTGTTCGATCAGCTCAGTCTTGTTCATTGTGGCTCCTCAAAGCGGTGTGTCTAATAAATTAAGGGCGTCGTTTTTTCCTGCGGCGCGGTTGCGAATTCTATGCGGTTTTAGTGCAGCTTGAGGATGAAAGTAGTGAAAATTCATTATCCGTAACCCTTGCTGCACAAATATTTCCTTTAAAACAGCATATCCGTTGGTTTTTCCTTGACACACGCGTGTCTATGTAACCTGCAATGAGCCAAATTTTTACAAAGCTTGGGCGATGGCCTTTCCCAAATCGCTGGTGCTGGCTGTGCCGCCCATATCGCGCGTCAGTGGTGCGCCACTTTTGGGTGCCAGTACTTGTTCAATGGTTAACAAAATTGCATCGTGTGCCTGCTTGTAGCCCAAGTGCTCTAGCATCATCGCACCGCACCAAATTTGACCAATGGGGTTGGCAATATTTTTACCCGCAATGTCGGGGGCTGATCCATGCACGGGTTCAAACAATGACGGAAATTTTCTTTCCGGGTTCAAGTTGGCGCTAGGTGCAATACCAATGGTGCCGGTGCACGCAGGGCCCAGGTCACTCAAAATATCGCCAAACAAATTGCTGGCCACCACCACATCAAAGAATGCGGGGCGCTGCACAAAATGGGCGGTCAAAATGTCGATGTGAAATTTGTCGGTGTTGACGTTGGGGTACTTTTTGGCCATCTCCTCCACCCGCTCGTCCCAGTAGGGCATGCTAATGGAAATACCATTGGACTTAGTGGCGCTGGTGAGGTGCTTTTTAGGGCGTGACTGGGCTAGCTCATAGGCAAACTTCAGAACACGGTCAACGCCTATGCGGGTGAACACCGACTCTTGCAGTACAAACTCGCGCTCGGTGCCTGGGAACATGCGGCCACCCACGCTGGAGTATTCACCCTCAGTGTTTTCACGCACGATGTAAAAGTCAATCTCGCCAGGGGCATAGGGCGTGCCATCACGTTTGACCACGGGTGCGATGATGCCGGGCATGAGCTTGGCGGGTCGCAAGTTAACGTATTGGTCAAACTCGCGGCGAAATTTAATCAACGAACCCCACAGCGAGATGTGGTCTGGCACTTTGGCAGGCCAACCTACTGCGCCGTAGTACAGCGCGTCGTGGCCACCGATTTGGTCTTTCCAGTCGGGTGGCAAATAATCGCCGTGCTTTTCGCAATACTCCCAGCAAGAAAAATCGAAATGGTCCATGTGCAGATCAATGCCAAACTTGCTAGCTGCTGCCTCCATCACGCGAACGCCCTCGGGCATGACCTCTTTACCAATGCCGTCGCCAGCGATGACTGCGATGCGATGCTTTGTCATGTTGAAATCCTTGTAGAAGTTTTAAGAAATTATTATTTATGCAGTGAAGAAATTGTGTGCTTGGGCCAGCAGTGCGTTGGGGACTTCTTCGGCGATGTAGTGGCCGCAGGGCAGCGTTTGGCCTGTCACATCGTTGGCACGCTCACGCCACAGCGCCAGCACATCAAAGTTTTTGCCTACTGCGCCATGCTCTCCCCACAGCACTTTGACGGGCATGGCCAGTTTTTTGCCAGCCCTAATGTCTGCGCGGTCGTGGTCTAGGTCAATGCTGGCGCTGGCGCGGTAGTCTTCACAAATGCCGCGTGCACTGCCGGGGATTTGTATGCAGCGCTCGTACTCGGTCATTGCTTGCAGGTCAAATGCGGCTAAGCCTGCATGGCGTTTACCCATCACGCTGCGAAGGTAGCGCACTGGGTCAGACTCAATCAACGCCTCGGGCAACGGCGGCGGCTGGATTAAAAAGAACCAATGCCAATACGCGGTGGCAAAACCTAGTGAAGTGTTGTCGTACATGCCCAGCGTGGGCGCTATGTCCAGCAGCATCATGCGCTGCACCGCTAAAGGGTTATCGGCCGCCAAGCGGTGCGCTACGCGCGCGCCACGGTCGTGCGCTAGTACCTGAAACTGATCGAACCCGCGCAAATGCATAACAGCCATAGCGTCACGCGCCATCTCACGCTTGGAATACGCCGCGTGGGTTGCATCAGCCTCTGGTCGGCTTGAATCGCCATAGCCGCGCAAATCCATCATCACCACGGTAAATCGCTTGGCTAAATCAGGCGCTACGCGATGCCACATGGCGTGGGTTTGTGGATGACCATGCAGCAGCAGCAATGGTGCGCCCTGCCCGCCTGTGCGGCACTGCAGGCTTACGCCGTTGCGCTCTAAGGTGAAAGTACTGAAATCTTCAAACATGGACGCATTGTGCTGGACACTGAATGCAGAATCAAGCAATAATTAAGCAATTCATTATTTTCAAAACAGAAATAATAAAATCCATTTACAGCCCGTAATCATACCCATGGAACGCGCAGACCTCGAACTTGTCATCGCCATCAAAGACGCAGGCAGCCTGACCCAAGCGGCAACCCGCCTGCGCCTGAGCGCGCCCGTGGTAACCAAGCGCTTGGCCGCGCTAGAAACCGCTCTGGGCTTAAAGCTGTTTTTTCGCACCACACGGCGCATCAACCCCACTGCCGAGGGCGATGTGTTGTGCGAGCGCGCTATCGGCCTGCTAGCCCAGTTTGCGCAAACTGAAGAGGCCTTGCGCGACCATGTGTGCGAGCCTGCAGGCCCCATCCGCTTGGCCGCCACCTTTGGTTTTGGCCGCATTTGGCTAGGCCCTGCTATTGCCAAATTTCAAGCCCTGCACCCCGCCGTGCGCATCGAGTTGCAATTGACTGAAAAGCTGCCCGACCTGGGTGCAGACGGCTACGACGGCGCAGTGTGGCTGTGGGCACCCGGTGCGTCGCGCGTATCGCAATGGTCTGCGCGCAAGCTGGCGGCGAATGAGCGCGTGTTGGTTGCCGCGCCCAGCTATCTGAAAAAACACCCTGCGCCGCAAACCTTGTCCGAGCTTGGTAGCCATGAATGCTTAGTAGTGCGCGAGAGCGACGACCCTAGCTACATCTGGCAGCTAAGCCGAACGCGTGACAAAAAAGCCAGCGCGGTGCATGTTAAAGGCAGCCTTAGTTGCAACTCGGGTGAGCTGGTGCGTGACTGGTGCATAGCTGGAAGAGGCATCATGCTGCGCAGCCTGTGGGACATCGCCCCGCAGATTGCCTGCGGTGCACTGGTACGCGTACTGCCTGCCTACGCGATGCGTGATGCTGACATACAGTGGCTAGCCCCGTTTCGTGCGCAGACGCCCCGGCGCGTGCGGCTGCTGAGTGATTTTTTGCACCAAGAATTTCATGGTGAGCCTTGGGCGGTGAAGCATTAGATGCTAGGTAAATAGTCTCAATACTATTAATTTGATAGCTATCTGAGTAATAAATACTTGGACTACAAGCCAATAACACCACCCAAACAATGAAATTCAAGCTTTGGGCGCACGTACAACCCAATACACCCCCAGCGCAGTAAGCGCAGTGCCTAGCATGGTGGCTACGGTGATGGCTTCGCTAAAAAGTAACCAAGCCATTAGCGCTGTAGTGGGTGGCACAAGGTACAACAACGAAGTGACCGTGGTAGCGGCGCCGCGCTGAATTAACAAATACAACAACGAACTACCACCCAAGGTAAGACCCAGCACGGACCACGCCATGGCCCAGCCCAGCTGCGCGTTCCACTGCATTGCCTCAGACTCTAACAATGCAAAAGGCAAGGTCACTAGCAGCGCAGCGGCCAATTGCACAGCGTTAGCACAGCGCACATCACACGCAGTGACAAAACGCTTTTGGTACAAAGTGCCGGTAGTGATGCCCAGCAGCGCGAGCACGGCGATGGATAAATTGAGCGTGGTTGCCTCGCCATGGCCCAACTTGGCTGACACCACTAGCATCAACCCCACAAAGCCCAGCGCCAGCCCGCCCCACTGGCGCGCCGTGACGCGCCCGCCTGTGCTAGACAGCCACAGCGCTGTCAGCACGGGCTGCAGACCCACGATGAGTGCGGATAAACCTGAGCCCATGCCCAGTTTGACCGCCGCCCACACGCCGCCCAAATACACTGCGTGCATCAGCACACCCGTAATGGCCAAATGCAGCCACTGCATACGGCTGCTGGGGCCTGGCACTTTGGCTATAAAAATCCAAAGTGCAAAGCAGGCTATCGACAGCGCAAAACGGGCGGCTAAAAATTTAAACGGTGGCGACAAGGGCATGCCATAGCGCGCCACTATGAAGCCGGTGCTCCAGATCAACACAAAAACAATAGGCATGGCGCGCAGCCAAGCGCTGCGCTGGACAGCTGGCATCAGCTTACTTCACCTTGGCGCGAATTTCGGGCAAGGCTTTTTGCAGGTAATACACCATTGACCAGACGGTCAAAATGGCGGATATCCAGATCAGCCAATGGCCTACCAGTGCGGTGTCGATCAAGCCAAACAGATTGCCGTTGTAGAGCAAAAAGGGTATGGCCACCATTTGCGCAACGGTTTTTAGCTTGCCCAACATGTGCACAGCCACGCTGCCTGATGCGCCGATTTTGGCCATCCACTCGCGCAGTGCGCTGATGGCGATTTCGCGGCCAATGATGATGAGGGCTACAAACACATCGGCACGTTTAAGGTGCACTAACACCAACAGCGATGCGCAGACCAAAAATTTATCCGCTACGGGGTCTAAAAAAGCACCAAACGACGAGGCTTGGTTCAGCTTGCGGGCCAGGTAGCCGTCTAGCCAGTCGGTCAATGCAAACACCACAAAAAGCACCGTCGCTACAAGGTTTTGTGTTGCAATGGGCAGCGTGCTGTAGAACACCCCCACGATCAACGGGATGGCGATGATGCGCGTCCAAGTCAGAATCGTGGGTATGGTGAAAAACATAACCCGATTGTGTCACGCCAGCCCCAGCTTAGGGGCATGCAGGGGTGCTTTAGAGCTTTTCGACGATGGTGCGCAGCTGAAACTTGCGTGCATCGTTGTACAAAAACGTCTCATTAAATTCCCAAGGGCCGGGCAAATTGCCAATCGGACCAAAGCTGCGCACACGGCGCGCAGCCTCAACGGCCAAGTTATTGGCCTCTGGCCCTACGCTGGAGCGGCGCAAAAAGTTGGTGCTTTTGATCGAACCATCGGCGTTAAAGGCGATGGTGACCACGACGATGCCGTACAGCGGATCGGGCACCGCACCAGCAAAGGTGTTACCCGGATTGGCCGCCATGATCAGCTGGGCTGCGCGGCGGCGGTATTCCACCATGCTGCGCACAGCGGGCAAGCCGCCTGCAGCGGGTGCAGGCGCTGCAGCGGGGGGTGCGCTGGGCGCTGGTGCGGGGGTGTGCGGCGGCAGCGGCTTGCTGGCGCAGCCCGCTACGATGGCCACAATAGACGCCAGCGCACCAGCCGTGCTCCAACGAACGGCCGGTTTAGCCAGAACGCTGATTGCTATAGATTTAATAGCTGTCGGAGTAATAGATACTTGGACTACAGGCTTATTTTTCATATAAATTATCCTCAACGAAGGTATTTTTAAGTGTTTTAAGCGTTATCTTGCAAACAGCCGCAAACAGCATAAGTGTAATCAATGCAGAGCACGGTAAATGTCGTCGGCTAAATCTTTAGAAATACCGTCCACCGTAGCGATATCGGCTGCACCCGCAGCCGCCACACCGCGAATCCCGCCAAAGCGTTGCAATAGTTTGGCACGCCGTTTAGCGCCCACCCCTGGGATGTCTTCTAATTTGCTACTGCCTGTGCGCACCTTGGCGCGGGCTGCGCGCATGCCGGTGATAGCAAAGCGGTGTGCCTCGTCGCGTATTTGGGCTATCAGCATGAGTGCAGCGCTGTCTTTGGGCAGGCTGGCCTTAGCTCTGCCGTCGGCAAACACCAGCTCCTCTAGGCCCACTTTGCGGCCTTCGCCTTTTTCCACACCGGCTATCAATCCCAAATCAAGCCCCAGTGTTTCAAACACTTCTTTGGCCATGTTCACTTGGCCAATGCCGCCGTCTACCAACACCAGATCAGGCATACGGATGCTGGGCGTGCTGCCTTCTTGGTCTGCTTGGCGCTGCGCTTGGACAATTTTGCTGTAGCGGCGCGTGAGCACTTGGCGCATGGCGGCGTAGTCGTCACCGCCCGTGATGCCTTCAATGTTGTAGCGGCGGTACTCACTACTTTGCATTTTGTGACTATGAAAAACAACACACGATGCCTGCGTGGCCTCGCCCGAGGTGTGGCTGATGTCAAAACATTCCACCTTGAATTTGGCCAAATCATCGGGCGCCATGTCTAGCGCGTCGACCAGTGCGCGGGTGCGGGCTTGCTGGCTACCCTCTTCTGCCAGCAAACGGGCTAACTGAATATCAGCATTTTTTTGCGCCATTTCTAGCCAAATGCGCCGCTGCTCGCGCGGATTATGCACGGCGCTGATTTTGATGCCGGTTTGCTCAGTCAGCAGCGCAATCAGCTCAGGGTCTACCTTGTCGCTCACCAGCAGCGTGGGCGGTGGCGGTGTGTCGACATAGTGCTGCGCAATAAACGCCTCCAACACCTCGGTGGCAGGGGCATCGTCTACATGCACCGGGTAGTAAGGCCTGTCACCCAAGTGCCGCCCACCGCGCACCATAGCCAGGTTCACACAGGCTTTGCCGCCCTGCACCTTCACAGCCAAAATATCCACATCTTTGTCACTCACGTTGTCTACCGACTGCTGGTGCAGCACTTTGGATAACGCACTGATCTGGTTGCGTGCCTGCGCGGCCTGCTCAAACTCCAGTTTATCGGCGTGGGCCATCATCGCAGCTTCCAGCTCTTGCATGATGGCCTGCGTCTCACCGCGTAAAAAGCGCTCAGCATTGCGCGTGTCCTGGGCATAGTCGTCAGCGCTGATGTGGCCAACACACGGCCCCGAGCAGCGCTTGATTTGATACAACAGACAAGGCCGCGTGCGATTGGCAAACACGGTGTCTTCGCAGGTGCGCAACATGAAGACTTTTTGCAATAACTGAATGCTTTCTTTCACCGCCCACGCGCTGGGGTAGGGGCCAAAGTAGCGGTGCTTTTTCTCTACTGCGCCACGGTAGTAGGCAATACGCGGAAACTGTGCTGCAGATACTGCCACCGGGTAAATTGCTATATTTTTTATAGCTGCTTGAGTAGTAGATACTTGGACTACTGAGCTATTTGCTTGGTTTTTTTGCTCTGCCACTGCCTCTACGGCACGTTCTAGCTGTCGCTGCGATGCCGGGCTGACTGCTTGGCCGGTCATTTTTAAATAGGGGTAGCTTTTATCGTCTCTGAACAAAATGTTAAAGCGCGGGTTCAGCGTTTTGATGAGGTTGTTTTCCAGCAGCAGCGCCTCAGCCTCTGAACGCACCACGGTCGTTTCCATCCGCACAATTTTGCTGACCATATGGCCAATGCGGCTGCCGCCGTGGCTTTTCTGAAAATAGTTGGAAACCCGTTTTTTAAGATTTTTGGCTTTGCCAACGTATAGCAGGCCTTGCTCCGCATCAAAATAACGGTACACCCCCGGCAGACCCGGCAGCGCAGCTACTTGGGCTAAAAGCTCGACACTGTGGGCGGCGGGTGGTAGTGGTGTGTCGCTGTCAGCGATGCTGTCGGTCATGGGGCTATTTTGGCATGCTACGCTCACGCCACTTTCATAGCTTTATGAATCTCAAAATTAATCTAAAACCCCACTATGCAGACCGCCACAGCATCCCAGACGCGGCACTGGGATATTTTTTGCAAAGTCATTGATAATTTTGGCGACATAGGCGTGTGCTGGCGATTAGCTTGTAATTTGGCTCAGCGCGGCCAGCAGGTGCGGCTATGGGTAGACGACGCCAGCGCGCTGGCCTGGATGGCACCACAAGGCTGCCCAGGCGTGCAGGTGCGCACATGGGGCGCAAACCAGCCGCATATTGGCGTGGACTGGCCAGCCGATGTGGTGATCGAATCATTTGGCTGCGAGATTGACCTTGCATGGATGGCCAGCGGGCAGACAGACTTGGAAACAGGCGTGCAGCGCAGTCTGTGGATTAACCTGGAATACTTAAGCGCCGAGCCTTATGTCCAGCGTAGCCACGGCCTGCCATCGCCCGTGCTGCACGGCCCAGCGGCAGGCATGACCAAATGGTTTTTCTACCCCGGTTTTACGCAGGGTACTGGTGGGCTGCTGCGCGAGCTGGACCTGCCATTGCCAACCGACACCAGCCCATCCAAGTCGGAGTCGGAGTCCGAGTCCGAGTCCGAATTTGCGCAGCGCATCAGCCTGTTTTGCTATGAACCCGCAGCCCTGCCCCAACTTTTACAGCAACTGGCCCAAGGCCCTGCAGCCACCCTGCTGCTAGTCACCGCAGGGCGCGCCAGTGCTGCGGTAGACCAGTGTGCAGACAAGATGGCTTTAAATGATCAATTTACCTATCAAAACATACTACAGTCCAAGTATTCATTGCTTAAGAAGCTATCAATTTCAGAGCATTTGCAGCTTGATTATCTGCCCAGCATCACTCAGCCAGACTATGACCAGTTGCTGCGCAGTTGCCAGCTGAACTTGGTGCGCGGTGAAGACAGTTTGGTACGTGCCCTGTGGGCGGGCCAAGCGTTTGTGTGGCACGTCTACCCGCAGGCCGATGGTGCGCACGCTGCCAAGCTGAACGCTTTTTTAGACTGGCTGCAGGCCCCGGCTGACCTGCGGCTGTTTCACCATGTGTGGAACGGACTGAGCCATAAACGCCTGCCCCCGCTGAACCTGCCTGCTTGGCGCGACACGGCGCTGGCCGCACGGCGCGCGCTGCTGGCGCAGCCCAGTTTGGCAGATCAGTTGATTCAATTTGGCCAGACATCAACTAAAGGCAAAGCGGGCTAGCAACCAAGTTTCAGTCGGGCCACTTGTTAGGTCACCAGTTGGGTCACCAGTTGGGTCACCGGTTCACAAGGCTTTGTGAAATTGAGTTAAATAGTACTAAAATACAGTTACTTTTTAATTACAAGCCTTCAACATGATCAGCTGGAAAAATTGCTTCAAGATTGTGCTGTTTGCCTTAGCTGGCCTGCATGTTTCATTGAGTCACGCCCAAGTGGCGTCTTGCGCTGCGCCTGGTAAAGACGGCATAACGCTTAGCGCACCTTCGTACTACCCTGGCAACGCTACAGCAACAGCAGGCAGCACCAACATCACGCTGGGCACTATTCGCGCATCTGGTGGCACCAATTTACCTGCCAACAGCGGCACGCCCGGTACTGCAGCGCTGTCGCCTGGCGACTTGGTCATGATTATTCAAATGCAAGATGCGCAGTACAACAATAGCGAGACCATTGCCTATGGCGATAGCAGCACAGGGCGCGGATGGACTAATTTAAACAACAGTGGCAAGTACGAATTTCGCCGCGTTGTCAGCTTTACAGGCGGCAATTTAGTCATCGACCAAGGCTTGGCCAACACCTACACCCGTGCAGCGCCCTCGGCTGGCACTGGCGCTAGCGAAAACGGCAATCGCCGCTTTCAAGTTATTCGAGTGCCGCAATTTTCAACCTTAACGATGCCTGCGGGCACTACATCACCACCCGCCTGGGACGGCGAGACCGGCGGCGTGTGGGTGGTGGACGTGGCTGGCAGTTTGAACATGAACAGCGCAACGGTCGATGCTTCCAGCCTAGGCTTTCGCGGTGCGGGCGGCTGGCCCAACTACCCTCAAAACGGCAACGTTGCTTATGCCAATACCCGAACCTTTGAGACAACTGTCAACCCATTTTGCCCATCCAACTACGACAATATCACAACCACTGCGGGCGTGTACGCTAACGTAGGTGCTTCTAAAGGCGAAGGCATAGCGGGGACACCACGTCTTATTCGACGTCAAGCTACCACCGATAGCGCGACCTACGAAACTCCCTTTGCTTACCAAGACCTAGGAGCAAGCAATGTGGGCTATGCCAACGGCGCATTTCTAGCACGCGGTGCGCCCGGCAACGCGGGCGGCGGCGGTACACAGCACAACGCAGGCGGTGGCGGCGGGTCCAACGTAGGCCAAGGCGGGGTAGGCGGCAATTCATTTGCCTTCTACAGCGCTACCAACACTGGCAGCTGTGTCACATTAACTACGGGATTTTTTGGCTGCGGCGGCGACGGCGCGCGCGCAGTAGGTGGTTTGGGCGGCGGCACACTGGCTGCCAACATCAACAACCTTATCATGGGCGGCGGCGGCGGCGCAGGCGACAGTAACAACGCCTGCGACAACCCCACCACTCCCCAGGCAGCTGCAGGCAACGGCGGTGGCATTATTTTTATCCGTGCAGGCACGATATCTGGCAACGGCACTTTGCTGGCCAATGGCCAAAACGCCCTGCCCGGCGGACGTGATGCCGCTGGCGGCGGCGGCGCAGGCGGTACGGTAGTGGTACTGACCAACACCAACGCACCTGCACTGACGATCCAAGCCAACGGTGGGGAAGGTGGCAACACGGCTTACAGCGGCTCGGGAGGCGTGCCTGACACATTGCTGCGCGCCAACGAGACCCAAGGCCCGGGCGGAGGTGGCGGTGGTGGTGCGGTCATCCGTTCCTCCAACATTACGGGCTTTACCTCTTCAACCTTTGCTGGTGGTGCATCTGGCCGTGTGTTCCCAGTCTCGGGCAGCCAAACCACCATCAGCAACGGCTACGGCACCAGCGCAGGCGGCGGTGCACCTGGTGTGGTGCCTTTTGTGCCCACATCCCAATCTATCGACACCAACTGCCTGCCCCAATTGCAAGTCAATAAGCGCACCACCACCCCAGTGGTTGCATTTCCTGATCGCAACACAGCGCTGTACGTTATATCCATTGCCAACACCGGCCCTGGCACGGCTGTAGGCGCTACTTTGAATGATATTTTGCCAGTGCCTTTCCAATATGCTGCGGCCACTGCACCTAACAATGTGATTGGCTTGACCTACGCGGGCAACGCGCTAGGCCCTGCCGACCCAACCACTGGCACAGGCAACACAACACTTTTGGTCGGCACACCTGGTAGCAACACCACAACGACCTCTTTCTTGCTGCCGCCCAACACCACGGTGACCTTTACGGTGACGGTGGTAGTCAATGGCGGTGGTGCTACGCCCACGCTGAACTTTCCGTTCCAAAACTCAGCCACCGTGGGTTACTTGGATCCGTTTCGCACTGTGACAACAGCCCAGGTCACGCCCGGTACTGTTTACGCAGGTACGACCACTCTGGCAGGCGGCAGTAATTACAACTCTGCCAGCTCACCCCAAGAGGACGTGCGCGTGCTGGGCAGTGTAAATCTGCAGATCACTAAAACTGATGGTGTGACCAGCTTGGTGGCTGGTGGTACCACGGCCTACACCATCACAATAGCCAACTTTGGGTCGTTCCCTGCCAACAGTGCAACACTCAAAGACCCCAGTGCCACGGGCCTAGCCTGCACTGCGGTGACTTGCCAAGCCTTTGGTACTGCGGTGTGCCCAGCCCCTGCCGCATTGACCATAGCGGCGCTGCAAGGCATAGGTATCAACATTCCGTTGCTGCCGCCCACACCGTTAGCCACGCCAGCGGCCAACCGGGTGGAGTTCAGGATAGCGTGCAATGTCACGGCTACAGGGCAGTAGCTGTTCCTGTTCGGTAGCAATAGCGGCTAAAAACACGCTAAAATCATAGGCTTTGCGCAGATACCCTGCGCATACCTACCGCAGCAGCCTTGAGCCAACACTCGGCACTGCACAGCTTGAAGAAGGCTTACCCATGAAAATCGCACAAGAAATCCGCGCAGGCAACGTCATCATGCACGGCAAAGACCCCATGGTCGTTTTGAAAACCGAATACAGCCGCGGTGGCCGCAACAGCGCCACGGTGCGCATGAAGCTCAAAAGCCTGATTGGCAGCTTTGGCACCGAAAACGTTTTTAAAGCCGACGATAAAATTGACCAAGTGATTTTGGACAAAAAAGACTGCACCTACAGCTACTTTGCCGACCCGATGTACATCTGCATGGACGCTGATTTCAACCAGTACGAAGTAGAAGCCGAAAACATGGGTGATTCTCTGAGCTACCTGGAAGACGGCATGGAACTGGAAGTGGTGTTTTACGACGAAAAAGCTATCTCTGTTGAACTGCCCACCAGCGTGGTGCGCGAAATCACCTGGACCGAGCCCGCTGTCAAAGGCGACACCTCGGGCAAAGTTCTCAAGCCAGCCAAAATCGCCACTGGTTTTGAAATCGGTGTGCCTATTTTTGTAGCGCAAGGCGACAAAGTCGAAATCGACACCCGTACTGGCGAATACCGCAAGCGCGTTTAATCATTTAGTACTTTTTAAGTACGTGACAAAAAAGGCTCCTAAAGGAGCCTTTTTTGTTCACTATTTTGTCAACTTGGCTGTAGTTAGCGACAAATCCGCCTAGTCAGGCAATCCATTGACTGCAGTAGCCAGCTTACGGCAGCCCGGCACGCACCATGGCTACCAGCTCATGCGTGGACGGCGCATCTTCTAACACCAATGACACGCTGCGGTCTTTGCCAACCGGTGCCAGAGGGTGGCCTAGGCGCAGGGTGATAGTCACCACGTTGGGCTTGGTAAAGTGCTGGTCAAACGATGCAATATCGGTCAACGCCAGTTTTACACGGTCTGGTTTTTTACCCCAAATACCGGTTTTACGCTGCCCAGATAACCGCAGTGCATAGCCCTGATAACGCAGCTCACCCGCACCTACAAAGCCCATCGCTCCAGGACGCAGGCCACCACCAAAATTTACCAAAAACGTGGGCCACATTTCAGAAACTGGACCTGGCATAGATGGCAGATGCCCGGTGATGGGGTCGGCCATTTCTAGGCGGTCAGCCATCAGCTGCGACACATTCATCATCAGCCCATCACTGCGTAGCACAGCCACATTACTGGCCACAATTTTTTTGATGCGCATACCCACTATGGTCCGCCTGTCAAAAGGGCCAATTTGCTTGTCTTGCAATAGTAAGCGGTAGCTGTAGGGTGAATTTACTTTCATGCCAACGATAACGGCGCGGGTTTAGCGCTCTTTCCTAATTTGTATTTGCGCTAAAGTATGCACGCTACGTGCCATACTGTACGCTACATAATGTTCACGTTTTTATAGTTGACCCGTTAAATTAGACCTTCAACTTAACGCTACCGCTAATGGAAAATACTTACAACTTAACAGAGCAACGCCTAGCTGATGCGTGGGCCACACTGCAAACCCATTCTGACAAAGGCTCGCCGCTAGAGCCCGACGCTTATCGCCTAGCTTTTGCTGACCCAGAGTTTTTGCTGCGCCGCGAAGTTCGCGGCATCCGCATGCAGTTAGAAATGCTCAAGCCCGAGCTGGGCCAAGCCGAACATGGCATAGAAAGTACCATTGTCGTTTTTGGCGGCGCACGCTTTTGCAGCCCTGAAGAAGCGCAAGCAGCCTTACTAGCTGCCCAAAGCCGTGGTGACGCTGCCGCCCTGGCCAAAGCCCAGCGCTTAGTGCGCACCGCTGGCTATTACGAGCAGGCGCGCATCTTTGCTCGCTTGGTAGCACAGCACAGCAACACCTGCCCACCGCAAGACAAAATGTTCATCTGCACCGGCGGTGGCCCCGGCGTGATGGAAGCGGCCAACCGTGGCGCGCATGACCTGGGTGCCAAAAGCGTAGGCCTGAACATCGCCCTGCCCCATGAACAAAGCGGTAACCCCTATGTGACGCCGGAGCTGAGCTTTAAATTTCACTACTTCGCACTGCGCAAAATGCACTTCATGATGCGAGCTAAAGCGCTGGTGGCCTTCCCCGGCGGCTTTGGCACATTGGACGAGTTATTTGAAGTACTGACCTTGGTGCAAACACGCAAAGCCAAGCCCGTACCGATTTTTTTGTATGGCAGCGCCTACTGGAAAAAACTCATTAATTTTGACGTACTGGTGGACGAAGGCGCGATATCAGCCGAAGATGTCAATCTGTTCAAATACATTGATGACCCACAGACAGCTTGGGACGAAATCAAACGGTTTTATTCACTTTAAGCAACACACCAACACGCGGTTAACACCATGGGCAGCCAATTCGGACTCTCTACCAGCACCTACCATAGCAAGCAGCACGGTAGCGCCAAAGGCGTAGCGCACTACGAGAACTTTCCTGTCGCCTCGTGGTTGTGCCCTAAGCGCTTGCGCCCGGCTATTGCCGCCATCTATTGGTTTGCACGCACAGCAGACGATATTGCCGACGAAGGCGACGCCACACTAGGCCAGCGCTTGTCTGACCTTGCCGCCTACCAAGCCAACCTGCACGCCTGCGCCAAAGGCATGGGCACCTCTGGCCGTTGGGCTGGCCTGTTTGACAACCTGTCGCCCCATATTGCGCAGCAAGCTCTACCCGTGGCACTGCTAGACGACTTGCTCAGCGCATTTGTGCAAGACGTGCGCTACACCGCCGCCAACCACTGGTACACCGACCACGCTGAGCTAGAGGACTATTGCAAACTATCAGCCAACCCCGTAGGCCGCCTTCTGCTGCACTTGTACAACGTGAGCTACGAGATAGCGCTGCAAGAGTCCGATGCTATTTGCACCGCTTTGCAGTTGATTAACTTTTGGCAAGACTTAAGCGGCGATATAGCCCACCGTCGCTACTACCTGCCACTAGACCTGATGACCGAGCATGGTGTGACACCGCTAGACTTGCTAGCACTCAAAGATACCCCTGCCACTATGAATTTGATAGCTGCTTGTGCAGATAATGCTTGGACATTGATGCAAAAAGGCACCAAACTACCCGGCCGCGTACAGCTCCAGCTGGGCGGCTTTGACGGCTGGCGTGCCAGCCTAGAGCTGCGCTGCGTCATACAAGGCGGCCTGCGCATCCTAGACAAAATCCGCAGCATGCAACACCGCACACTCAGCAAACGGCCCAAGCTGGGTAAGTGGGACGCTTGCGTAGTGCTGTGGCGGGCTTTGCGGATGTAATCTGCAGTAAATTCAGCTACAGCTTCTCAGGCATACCGACCCTACCAAGCTGCAGGGTGAATTTAGCTTGCTGGCAATTCAGTGGTGCCCGCAGTACCTTCAATTTTAATTAAGGTTTTAATAGCACCGGACAATATTGAATCTGGGACAGTTAACAGCAGTATGTCTTTATTGTTTTGCGAGTCGTTACCAGATAAAGGGCCAGAGGTTTTGTAAGCAGTACCCGCAATCGCTGGTACTACGCCAGCTACTGAGATGTCAGTACCTAACGCGTTGACGTACAAATCAATATTGCTGGCGTTAAATGATGCGTTCATGATGCGCAGCTTGGCTTAGTTGCTGGTGAGTGATTTGTTATACGGGTCTCGAATCTGGTAAATACTGCTTAACGCACTAGATGAAGGCAAAATGACAATCGTGTATCTGTTGCCACGTGTTGCATCGACAGGCACATTGCCTATTGCAATATTACCGACAACAGTTTTAACCGACCAGTCGGTAAGCTTGTTTTCAACGTTGAAATAATTTGACGCGAACTTATAGGCCACATTTGTCGCGTCGTTTTGTGCAATACCATCGCGGAATAAAGTCACATTAGGCGCACTAGGAGACGCATGAACAAAGCGTAGCGTTGGGTCAGCCAAATCTAGTCGGTCACCATCATCGCCACCGCCGCCACCACAAGCTGCTAGCGCCAAAACGCCTAGGCAAACTGGTAAAAATTTAGTTAATAATTTCATGCATTAATTCCTTAAAGTTAACGCTTAATCGTAGAATTTTTATGCCATTTCGTGTGTAGGTGTACTAGGCCTGTACAGGTAAGCACGGTGCGCACCCCCATGTAAGACAAGGCCGCAGACAATATGTCAATTACTATGCATTTAATAGCTGCCCGCTTAGACTAAATTAGTACCCTGCGGCAAATAACTACACCCTAGCTTGGCGCACTAGTCAGTTCTAAAAAGCAACAGCAAAAATCTTATTGCACCCCAAAGGCCAACGCTTTTGGCGCATCCACATCGCGAGACCCGTGTTTATTTCTAGCTGGTTGCGGGCTTCGCCATACTAAGCTTCTGCTGTGCTAATTGACGCAGGTGATCAGCGCTGACACTAAAATGAATTATTAGTTGATCATAAAATCATATGCTCTCTCCTGTCAGTGCCACTCCCATGCCCAGCGATTGCAGCCTTGTGACAATCGCTGCAAATGCCAGCTTTGCCGATACTTTCACAGTAATAGTGCCGCACAGTACGCTGACGGCATTACAAATTTATGCGGCAGTGGTACGTCACACGCCAGGCTGGGTTGAGACTTTGATGGCCTTGCGCAATAAAGCAGTACGCATGGTGGGTTTGAAAAATCTAGGCCGATTATCAGACGTACCCATTGCAGCAGACCATGGCCTAGTACCAGGTGATCGGGTAGGACTTTTTACATTGGTAAGTGCCGAGCCAGAGCAACTGGTGATGCAAGACAATGACCATCACCTTATCGTGCAGTTATCTTTGCAAAAAATGATGTTGGATAACAAGCATGACAAATTAGCTCTCAGTACGGTGGTACACACTAAAAACATGCTGGGCAAGCTGTACATGCTGCCTGTAGGCCCGATACATAAACTTATCGTACCGGCTGTGTTGGGTCGCGCCCCCGAAGCCGTATTGCAAGCCATTCACAATATCCCGCCTGCTCAGCAATAGAACTACATTTCGCGAGATAACAGCGTTTTAGCGTGATGCCGCAAATGTTGCTCCATGAAAGTGGCAATAAAGTAATAACCGTGGTCGTAGCCTTCATGGCGATGAAGCTCTAGGGGCTGATTCACCTGTTGACAGGCTGCTTCCAATAAATGTGGATGCAGTTGTTCGGTCAAAAATTTATCAGCCAGACCTTGGTCAATCAAAATACTGCTGGGCAGCAATGCCTTGCCGCGCGCAAGCACCAGCGCAGTGGCATCGTGCTGCGCCCATAGGCTTTCATCGCCGCCCAAATAACCTGCGAATGCTTTGCGGCCCCAAGGGCATTGGGTGGGAGCGCAGATAGGAGCTAGTGCTGAGAGGGACTGAAAAACCCCTGCATGGCGCAACGCCAGCGTAAGAGCACCATGCCCGCCCATGGAGTGCCCCATGATGCCCAGGCGCTTCGTGTCCACCGGCAGTTGCAGGCAGATCTGCACCAGCAGCTCTTGCATGAGATAGCTTTCCATACGCCAATGTGTTGACCAAGGCTGCTGCACCGCGTCCAGATAAAAACCTGCGGCCACACCAAAGTCCCAACTATCGGCCTGGCCAGCAACATCTGTCTTTCTAGGGCTTGTATCAGGCGCGATCAAAGCCAACCCCAGCTCGGCAGCCACGCGCTGCGCACCCGCTTTGGTGGGAAAGGTTTCTTCATTGCAAGTTAACCCCGCCAGATATACCACGGCAGATACAGTGCCTTGTTTAGCTGCAGGCGGCAGATACACCGCAAAGCGCATGGGCAAACCAATTTGAACCGAATCATGCTCATAAAAAGACTGCGTACCGCCAAAGCAAGCATGCGAACTTAGCAAACGAAAAGTAGCGTTCATGGTCAGAAATGAATTACTGTGCGGATAGATTTGCCTTCATGCATCAAATCAAAGGCTTCATTGATTTGCGCAAGCGGCATGGTGTGTGTTACGAACGGGTCCAGCTCAATCTCGCCGGTCATTGCCTGCTCTACCATGGCGGGCAGTTGGGTGCGCCCCTTCACCCCGCCAAAGGCCGAGCCGCGCCACACACGCCCCGTGACCAGCTGAAAGGGCCGCGTCGCAATCTCTTGCCCTGCGCCTGCCACACCAATGATGATGCTCTCGCCCCAGCCCTTGTGACAGCACTCTAGAGCAGCGCGCATGACATGCACATTGCCGATGCATTCAAACGAAAATTCCACACCACCGTCGGTCATCTCCACAATCACCTCTTGAATCGGCTTGCTGTGGTCTTTGGGGTTGACGCAGTCGGTGGCACCAAAATGCCGCGCCAAATCAAACTTGCTGGGGTTAGTGTCAATCGCAATAATGCGCCCAGCTTTTGCCTGCCGCGCACCCTGCACCACCGCTAAACCAATGCCGCCCAGGCCAAACACCGCCACCGTGTCACCAGGCTTGACCTTGGCCGTGTTGTGCACTGCGCCTAAGCCCGTGGTGACCCCGCAGCCAAGTAAGCAGACCTTTTCAGGGTCAGCTGCCTTGTTGATCTTAGCCAGCGAGATTTCGTTGACCACCGTGTATTCGCTAAAGGTAGAGCAACCCATGTAATGAAAAATCGGTTTGCCTTGGTATGAAAAGCGGCTGGTGCCGTCAGGCATGAGGCCCTTGCCCTGCGTGGCACGTACTTTTTGGCAGAGATTGGTTTTGCCAGATTTACAAAACTTGCACTCGCGGCATTCGGCGGTATACAGCGGGATAACATGGTCACCGGGCTTTAGGCTGGTCACACCCTCGCCTACTTGCACCACAATGCCCGCACCTTCGTGGCCGAGCACGGCTGGAAAGATGCCTTCTGGGTCATCACCAGACAGGGTGAAGGCATCGGTATGGCACACGCCCGTGTGCGTAATTTTGACCAGCACTTCACCTTGGCGCGGAGGCTCCACATCAATTTCAACAATTTGCAAAGGCTTGCCAGCTTCAAAGGCGACTGCGGCGCGTGATTTCATGGTGTGTGGTGTCCTGATGGGGCTGAAAAAAAATACAAGCGCAAGACTAAAAGACTGCGCAGTAACTCTAGCTAGGATAACTGCAATCGCCCGGGCAACGCTAGGTCATACGATTTAAATAACCTACGCTGCGCATCGGCAAAAACTACTGCGACAATCTAGCCTATGACCCCGCAAGATTACGTCCAGCAAAAAGCCGCCGCCTCAGGCAGCAGTTTTTACTATGCCTTTTTGTTCTTACCCAAAGAGCGCCGCGCCGCGATTACCGCGTTTTATGCGTTTTGCCGTGAGGTGGACGATGTGGTGGACGAGACCAGCGACCCTTCTGTAGCGGCGACCAAGCTGGCTTGGTGGGCCAAAGAAGTGGCGCAGGCTTTTGTTATGCCCTACACCGAGGCTAACCGCCACCCGGTCATGAAAGCGCTGATGCCGCTGACAGCGGCCTACAAAATCCAAGAGCATCACCTGCAAGCCGTGATCGACGGTTGCCGCATGGACTTGGAGCAAACGCGCTACTTGGACTACCCTAACCTGCAGCGCTACTGCCACTTAGTGGCGGGCGTGGTGGGCGAAGTGGCAGCGCGCATTTTTGGTCAAACAGACGAGCAAACTACGCAGTACGCACACAAGCTGGGCCAAGCGTTTCAGCTGACCAACATCATCCGCGACGTGGGTGAAGACGCACAACGTGGCCGCATTTACCTGCCCGTCAACGAGCTGCAGCAGTTTGATGTGAAGTCGCACGAACTGGGTAAAAAAGCTTATTCTGACCGCTTTACCGCGCTGATGAAGTTTCAAGCCGCCCGCGCGCATAGCCTGTATGACGAAGCCATGGCACTGCTGCCAGCAGCCGACCGCCGCGCACAAAAACCCGGCCTGATGATGGCCAGCATTTACCGCACCCTGCTGCGCGAGATTGAGAGCGACAACTTTCAAGTGCTGCACCAACGCACCAGCCTCACCCCGCTGCGCAAGTTTTGGCTAGCGTGGAAGGTGCAGGCGCTGGGGGTATGAAATCCGGAAGGGGTCAGGTCTCCCATTTCCCATTTTAATCAGGGCAATGACTCCCAGCGGTCTTCAAGCATGGGCTGCTTGTTACCCACCTTGGCCCAGGCCTTGTCGGCTTTGGCTTTAGAGGCTGCGGCGCTGCGCCGCTCAAAAAAGTCTGCGGTTTCCATGGCGCTGATTTTCTCGGCGATAGCGACCACAAAAAACTGGTTCATAGTGGTGTCGTCCGCAGCGGCAATGCGTTTAGAGGCCAATTTAAGAGACTCTGGAAGGCGAAGGGCGTAGCTGCTCATGGCGTGGTTCCTTTCTTGCTAGGCTTGCGAAGCTGAAAATGGCGAAATATTTGCTCTGGATTCAGCATCAACTCATACAGTCTTTTCATATCATCGGATACGTTAACATAAATACTAAAAAACGACGCGAACGCCTATCCCCATACACTCTGCTTGATGCTAACAGCCCATCCCTTCCAAAAATACGGCCTGCTCACCGGCAAAGTAGTGCGTATGAGCGCCGATGCCAAGGCCGACAGCTTTGCACTAGTCGAAGACACCACCTCCCGCATCAACGTGCTAGCCAACGACACCGATGCCGAAGGCGACACGCTGATGGCCACCGTAGTGACCGGCCCCCAACACGGCACCTTGGTCAAAAACGCCGACGGCAGCTTCAGCTACACCCCTACCAGGGACTGGTACGGCACCGACAGCTTCACCTATCTGGCCAACGACGGCAAAGCCAACTCAAATCTGGCCACCGTCACCCTGACCGTCAAACCCGTCAACGACGCCCCCGTGGCCCACAACGCCAGCTACACCGTACAAAAAGACGGCAGCATCAAGATCGACCTGCTTAGCCTGACCAGCGATGTCGACGGCGACTGCCTGACCTTGTGCATCACCCACCCCGGCAAAGGCACCCTCACCAAGAACGCCGATGGCACCTACTCCTACAGGCCACGCCAGGGCTACACCGGGGCAGACAGCTTCAGCTACACGGTCAGCGACGGCAAGCTCACAAGTACAGGCACTATCAGCCTGAACGTGCGCGCCAGCCAGCGTGACGATGATGATGACGACCACTGCCATGGCCGTAACGGTAACGGTAACGGCAATACCAGCGGTAACAGCAACAGCAACAGCAACAGCAATAACGGTAACCGCAGCGCCAGCGTGACCGTGACTTCTAGTGCGAGGGGCAACGGCAATCGCAGCAACGATGATGACCGCGATATTCACTACGTGGTCATCAACTCAGCTAATAGCCAGGCTACTAGCCAAAGCAAAGCCACGGCCAGCACCGCATCAGCGTCCAGCAGCACTAGCGCCAACGGCTTAGCCGTCAACTGGCAAGCAGGCAGCACCAGCCAAACCATCGCCGCCAGCCCCCCAAGCAACGGCCCAAGCTGGCTTAACCAGTTGCTGTCCAACGACAGTAAAAACGACAAGAACGATTTAAGCCAAAAGACTGGCCTAAAGGTTAAACTTTAAGCAAAATTAGCCCATAGGACACGCTTATGAAAAAACTAACTCATCCTGCGACCCAAGCTAAGCGTGCAGCCGCTGTAGCTGCCACTGCTGTAGCCTTTGGCCTGAGTCTAGTCAGCTTCGCTCAAGCCCAAACCATCGAAGACCACAGCCTACCCAAGTCTGCTATCAAGACCTTCCATGTCAAATGCGGCAATGGCAGGCTGGGCATGGTGCGCTACGACACGCGCATTGAGCCCACCAAGATGTGTGTGAGCGTGCAGGATGGGAGCAGGGCGCAGAGTTGTGTGAATGTGACGCAGCAGCAGGCACCAGGACATGTGAAGGTGTTGGGGGATTGGGTGTGTCAGTGAATACCGTGCGGGCCTGGATGGCAGGAGGGTTGCAATGCTTGCAGCAAAGTACGCTGCATGCGTCGCTTCTGCTGTTTGTTGTTGTGATGGGGTTGGTATTTACGGCAACTGCTGCGGCGCAGACTACAGAAACTAAGGTGGTTACTCCGAAGCTGGCGGATTGGGTTTATCGCAAGCCACCTAAGGATGTGCCGTTGAAGGTGGGGGTATTACCGCCTGAAGCTTTATCGGGCGCGACTGTTTGTAATCGCATTTGGTTGGATCAGGGTGGATCGTATGAACGCCCGTTTGCGATTACATATTCTTCCGACAATAAA
>JAYTPK010000194.1:0-1863 GCA_043747295.1 Polaromonas sp.
TCTGTCTCGCGGTTGCTAAATGCTGTTTCTATCACTAGCATCGCAACGTCCATTTGGTTTAAGCGCTTCCAAAACGCTGGGTTGCGCTCTGTGTCGCCCGTAAAAACCCAGTTGCCCTGGCCTGCATTGACGGCGTAGCCTACGGCTGGCACGGTGTGAACCGCAGGCAGCACTTCTATAGTTTTGTTATTGAATGCAATGCTCTGACCTGTGGTTAGCGGATGGAAGGTTAAAAATGGCGCTTCCATCGACGGTATTTTGCTGAAGTCGGGCCAAATCACGTTGTTAAAAATATGCTGCTGAAGCGATGCAATAGTCTCAGGCAGTGCATGCACGCGCAACGGCGCGTTGCGCATGGCCGCTACAGAATCAATCATGAGCGGCAGGGATGCAATATGGTCTAGGTGAGAGTGGGTCAGCAATACATCGTCGATGTTGCGCATCTCCTCTAAAGTCAAATCGCCCACACCTGTGCCTGCATCAATCAACACATCGCCATCAATTAAAAACGAGGTGGTACGGCAATTTTGCGCTATAGCGCCTGAGCAGCCTAAAACCCGTACTTTCATAACCCACTAATCCTTATTTGGTATCAAAATTCGTTGCGCCGTCCCAAGAAGGGTCAAATGGCAGCATACGCATTGAGGCTACACGGTCTGAGTACAACTGGTAAAGGAATTTTTTGGCATTTAGGCGTTGCAAGTTCAATAATTGCACATCGCACTGTTCCCAGTCCTGATTTCTGTAAGCCTTAAGCATGCTATTCCACGCTTTGAGCTCGTCAGCATCGCCTCGGGCCGTTTGTTCTTTAGAAGATATTGGCATAAATATCGACACCGCTTGGTCTTTGCCCTTGACGCGCACTTTGTCTAGCTCTTGCCATGTAAATTCGGTGCCCAGTTTTTTGGTGGCCTCGCTGACTACGACTTCTACGCCGTAATTCTTAGACAAGCCCTCTAACCGAGACCCCAAGTTCACCGCATCACCAATCACGGTGTAGCTGCGGCGTATATCTGAGCCCATATTGCCTACGCACATGGTGCCAGAGTTCAACCCGATGCCTACCCCAATTGCAGGCAAGCCTTTGGCAAGGTGCTCAAGGTTGAGCTTACGCACAGCATCGCACATTTCAAGCGATGCTTTAATGGCCAGCTGTGCGTGGTTAGGCGTATCCACTGGTGCCCCCCAAAACGCCATCACGCAGTCACCCATGTACTTGTCCGTGGTGCCGCGATTAGCTTGGATAATCTCAGTGAGCCGACTGAATAAATTATTAAGCAGCGCTTGTAGCTCGGTAGGCTCCATCTTCTCAGATAGATTGGTAAACCCCCGCATATCGCAAAACATCACCGTGAGCTCTTTGTTCACGGCCTTCATGCTGTAGCTGTCAGGGTCCTTGACCATTTCATCTACCAGCTCTGGCGGCACATAGGCGGCAAACATATTGGCAATTTGTCTTTTGGATTTACTTTCTACAAAGTAGCCGTAGCTCATGTTGAGTGCAAAGCAGGTAAGTGCCATGATCAAGGCAGAGGATAAGGGCAGGACCAAGCCATAACCTAGGTACATCCAAAAGTTCAATGCGATTAAGCTGCCTACCACCGCAATGCTTAAAGCTACCGCTTTAGGTGCGGACAACAAAGGCAACGCTACAGCTAGTGTGAGTCCGGCAAGGATCAAAATCACCACTTCGAAACCCACAGCGTAATCTGGCTTCACAAAAACGCGGCCGTCCAGCAGACCAGAAATCATATTGGCATGCACCTCAACACCTGGATACGTTTCTCCCACCGGGGTAACACGTAGATCTAGCAAACCCGGTGCGGTCGTACCAACCAAAACTATCTTTCCCTTCAAAACGCC
>JAYTPK010000195.1:0-2432 GCA_043747295.1 Polaromonas sp.
CCTTGTTGTAAGGTGCAGGGCCTGCGCCTTTGTTGAACGCATCAATCAGCACCTTTGCGCCGTTGATGGCGGGCACGCCAAAGCTCTCTGCGGCTTGGCCCGACAGGAAGCTGACGATGCCTACCTTGAAAGTCTCTTGCGCCATAGCGGGCAGCACGGCCAGCGATACGGTTGCGGCTATGCAGGCTTTCTTCAGACTGCGGGGCATGTTTGACGGGGCGAGTTGAAAACGGGATGCCATAAAAACTCCTAAAGTTAAAACACGGCGCTGTGCCGAAGGACGGATAGAGAGTGGAGCAGTCGCTTGCCCAACCACTGTACTGTCACACATCAACACAATATGGTTTCTAGGGTTTCCCCTTGATGTGGAGCGCATGTGACAGTCAGGCTGCCGTGCCGTGGCTACATTGGTTTTGTCTGAAATTGTTTCAGGCAAGTTGTTTTAGGTTTCACTTTGAATAATATAAGGAGTTGACATGACATTACGTACATCGCTACGCCCCTGGTTGCTTGCAGCAGCATTGGGCACGCTTGGCAGTGCCAGCGCGTGGGCACAAAACGATTGGTGCAAATCCAAATGGGGGCCCACCGATGAAATAGGTGCAGCCAATTTACTGACGCCGCAACTTGCCGCCGAGGCAGCCAAGCTGGTGAAAACAGGCAAAACCTACTCCCTGGGTTTTGAAACCAATGCGGGTACTGCTGCGTATGCGCCACGCACCTGGGGAGTCACTATTGTGCAACCAGGACAAGCAGGCGGTGTGAGCCTGGGCGGTACCAAAACCACCTACAACGACGACATTTATATGGGCTGGGTAGGCACGGGCTCACAAATTGATGGCCTGGGCCATATTGGCATAGACAACGTGTACTACAACTGCAATAAAAACTCTGATTTTGTGCAGGCCAATGGCTTGAAAAAACTCGGCATTGAAAAAGTGCCTGCTTTTGTGACGCGCGGCATTGTGTTGGACATGACGGCGTATTACGGTACCGACATGGTCAAAGAAGGTACGGCATTTAACCGCAAAGAAATCGATGAGCAGGCCGCCAAACAAGGCATTACGATCAAAAAAGGCGACGTAGTGTTGTTCCATACCGGCTGGCAGGCACTGGAAGGCAAAGACAACAAACGCTTCTTGGCTGGCGAGCCCGGCTTGGGTAAAGAAGGCGCTTTGTATTTGGCCTCTAAAGAAGTCATTGCCATCGGCGCAGACTCTTGGGCGCTCGAGGTAATTCCGTTTGAAAAAGATGTGGGCGTTTTTGAGGTGCACCAAATTTTGTTGGCTAAAAACGGTATCTATATTTTAGAGAATATGAACACCGGCCCGCTGGTGAAAGACAAGGCCTACGAGTTCATGTTTGTGCTGGGTGCCTCGCGTATCACCGGCGGTGTGCAGGCCATCGTCAATCCGGTGGCGATTCGCTGATGGGCAAGTGGGCGAGCAGGGGATTTGCGTGCTGTGCAGAGCTGCTGGCAGCAGGCGCGTTGTGCTGGCCCACGCTCGCCTTGGCGCACCCGCATGGCTCCATCGAATGCAAGGCCCAGGTGCAATTGGAGGCCGGGCGTGTACAAGCCCTGCGCGGTGAGCTGCTGCTGGATGCCTGGCATTCGCAGCAGGCTATTGCGCTCTTGCGCGATGCCAACGGCCACGTCGATGCGCAGCGGCTACAGCGCTTTGTGTTTGCCTTGAAGATGCAGATAGGGCGCATCAACTGGTTGTTTGATGTGAAAGCCGATGGTGAGAACGTAGCCATCCAACCCAAGGCGGACCCCACGGTAGACATTGTGAATGAACGCGTTCGCATCGCTATTGACTATGCCCCTGACACCGCTGTGGTGCCTGCAACGCGCTTTAGCCTGAACTGCAATGACCCGACTTACTACTACGTGACCGCCTTTGGTAAAACCATTGCTGTGGCAGCGCCAGAGGGTGCTGTGCGAAGCGATGTTGACCCTGCGCAATTGGCTGCCAAGCTGGCGCAAATAGGCGTGGTTGAAGCAAGCCATACCGCAGTGACGGTGCAAGGCTGTGCGCGATTACGCATGGGGGTGCTGGACGAAAAGCTGGGCGCGCCGCGCGCGGGTATGGCGCGGATGGATTGGGTGTGCGAGCCCTAAAACCCGTATAAACGTGCCGGGTTATCTACCAGTACCTGCTTGCGCAATGCCGCCGTGGGTAACCAAGCATGGATACCTTGCTGTAGCGCAGTAGGTTCAACCTCGCGGTAGGCGCTGACCTGATGCGCTGTCTTACCCGGCTCGCGGTTGGTGTGCGGCCAGTCGCTGCCCCACAGCACGCGCTCGGGGTTGGCGTGCAGATAGCGGGCAGCAATGCGGGCCACCGCATCGAAGTTTGGCGTGTGAGACGACTGAATGCGGTACGGTGCGGAAAGTTTGACGTAGGCGCGGCCAGAGCGCACTAAGGACA
>JAYTPK010000196.1:0-19254 GCA_043747295.1 Polaromonas sp.
GCAGCCGCAGCACAGGCGCGGGAAGTGGGGTGAGGGTTGTACAAGCGTAGGGTGCTATAAATTTAATAGCTGCTTGAGCAGTAAATACTTGGACTACAAGGCTAAAAGGCATACAAAAAGCAGTTTTAAAGCGCTCTAAGTAGGTATTTAACATGGCCAGCATTAATATCATCACATCTTCAATCCGAATAACCAGCCTGTCAAAACGTGGCTGGTTATTCTTAGGTATTCCGTAACAGTGTTTCGTATTCAACGTCGGCTCGACTGAGGCAGCTTGGGTACCGCTGGCAGCTTATGCCGCCAAGCCTGTACGCGCACTGCAGCAGTGGCATCGACCTCTAGTTTCTTGTGCGGTGGATGCCGCTGAGTTGACCAAACCGGGGCTAAACTCAGGTAAATCAACCACTTAAACGCAATAGCTAGTGAAGAACATTATAGGCGCGAAACAGCTGGTTTCTATTAACCCCGCAGCTCAAACCTGATGGGAATATAATATTCCTATGTATTATTCCCATGAGAGGTGTCGCTATGCATGCCGTAAATGTCAGCACATTGAAGAATAACCCCACCCAGGCCTTGCAATGGGCGCAAACCCAGCCCGTGGTGGTGATGAACCGCTCCACCCCCTTTGCCATGGTGGTGGGCATGGACAGCTTGCCCAGTGACGAAACCCCCCATGCACGGTTGGCGTTGGCCGTGAGCTTGTTTAAAGACGGCGGTCTATCCTGGATGCAGGCCGCAAAGTACGCGCAGTGCAGCGCATCACAGTTTATGAAGCACCTGTCGCGTCTGGGTATCCCCGTCATCGACATGAGCGAAGAAGAAGTACTGCGCGACATGGACACTCTGGCGCAATGGTTGGCGCAGTGAGCGTGCAGCCAGTGCAGGCATCTGCTGCGCTGGGCCGACCACCAGAGCGCCGCTTGATATTGGCCGATGCCAGTCCTTTGATTGGCCTGAGCCTGGTGGACCAGTTGCCACTACTGCCTGCCTTGTTTGGCACAGTCCAAGTGGCTCCGATAGTTTTGCAAGAAGTACTTGCAGGGCAGTTTGACCGTGGCGAGAGCGCTATCCGAGCCGCAATGGACGCAGGATGGCTCGTACTTTGCACTGCGCAGCCCGCAAACATATCCTTGCTGGGACTCGATCCTGGAGAAACAGAGTCCATCTTGCAGGCCTGCACATTGGCACAACTTGGCTTGTCACCCGTTCTGCTGATGGACGAAAAAGCGGGTAGGGCGGCAGCCACCGAGCTGGGCTTGCCGTGCATGGGCACGGCCGCCATCATCGCAACCGCTAAGCAAATGGGTCTCATCCCCAGTGCGGCGAAGGTGCTGGAGCAGCTATTTAACACTGATTTCAGAATCTCTAAAAGTATTATCCGCGCAGTACTGTCCAGTGTGGGCGAGACGCTATGACTATCAGCCCACCTGTTGCACCTGCAGTAAGCCTAGTCACCATAGACGACTCGTCCGAAGGCCAGCGACTGGACAATTTTTTGTTGCGCGAGCTCAAAGGCGTGCCCAAAACGCATGTCTACCGCATCATCCGTAGCGGCGAGGTGCGGGTCAACAAAGGCCGTGCGCAGGCCGACACGCGTCTGGCCGTAGGCGATGTGGTGCGCCTGCCGCCTGTGCGCATCAGCGACAAAGTGGCCGAAAAAACCGCCAAGCCAGCGCCAGCACGCAGCTTCCCCATTCTGTTTGAAGACGACTACTTTTTAGCTATCGACAAACCCGCAGGCGTGGCCGTGCACGGCGGCAGCGGCGTAAGCTTTGGCGTGATCGAGCAGCTGCGCATGGCCCGGCCCGAAGCCAAATATCTTGAATTGGTGCACCGCCTAGACCGCGACACCAGCGGCATTTTGCTGATCGCCAAACGCCGCAGCGCCTTGGTGCACCTGCAAGAGCAGTTTAAAAACCGCGAAACCGGGAAGACTTATCTTGCGTTAGTGCAAGGGGCGTGGCCTGCGAGTAAAAAAGTCATTGACCAGCCGCTGCACAAGTTTTTGGTCAATGGCGGTGAAGACGATGGCGAGCGGCGTGTGAAGGTGGTGGCCAAAGACGACCCCAACGGTATGCGGTCCATCACCCTGGTCAAAATCGCCAAACCCTTGTCCGTTAAATTCGCCTCAGGTGCCGTGCAGGCCTTTACATTGCTAGAAGTTACCATCAAAACTGGCCGCACCCACCAAATCCGCGTGCACTTGGCCAGCAACGGCCACCCAATTGTGGGGGACGATAAATATGGCGATTTTGAACTGAACAAACAACTGGCCAAGCAAAACTTTAAACGCATGTTTTTGCATGCATGGCGTTTGTCGGTGGTTCACCCGGCTACTCAGGTTGAAATGTCGTTAGTGTCAGCGTTGCCTTCGGATTTAGCAACTGCTTGGGGCTTAACGCCAGATTAATGGCGCACACCACATCAAGCACGCAATGGAAGGGCAACCCAATTGATTGCTTTGAGCCAGTGCGCTGGCAAGTCGTCGCGCATCAGCACATCAACCCGAAACGGTAAATCACTCTCGCTGAATGCGTCGCGTAGAGCAAACATGTCGTAGGATGTTAACGGCGTGCCTGTCAACGCAATGTCCAAGTCGGCATGCGGCTTGACAGGGTGAGTTTGAGAATCAAAACGAACCCTGGATCCAAAAACCATAGCCTGGCAGCCAGGCGCAAAAGTGTTCAGTACTGCCAGGACGCTATGCAATTGGTCTGGTGTCAATGCCAGATGGGGCTCACTCATGGCGCAACCTCCTTCTAGTCCACGCCCTTGGGCACAAGCCGCGCAGCCAACAGCTGCGCATGTTCTAAAAACTCGGGAATTCCATCAAACACGCGCGCTGCTTTATCTGGATCGTAGGCGTGCGAGGTGATATTGCGCAATTCTCGAAAACCAAACCACGGCAGCGCATTTTGAATCAAGCCGCGCTCTGCTGCCACACGCAGCATGTCCCGATAGCCCAGCGCGTCGATGTCTGCAGGGCTGTCAGCCAATTCTTCAAGCTGACGGCGCAGCGACTTGACGCATAGCTCATAACTATATTCAAAGCGCTGAATGCACCCATCGCGCACCAGTAAATCCTGCGGCCGCGTGGCAGCATCTTGCAACGCGCTGGCAAGCGTAGAAATGGCTCTAGTCAGCGGGGTAAAGTCTAGCATCACGCTATTTTGCCACTTTTGACGCGTGGCACCTTAAAGCGGCAGCCATATTAATACTAGGCAGAGCTGCCAACAAACGGATTCAGTTTATTGCCCTCTAGTTTGGATTGGGCTTAAATTTTCGGAATTACCCTACTGTCGTTCGCTCTAGCTTAGTAAAATCCCCAGATGACTTCTGTTTCGCATACTCGCCGTTTCGATTTGATTGCCTTTGATTGGGATGGCACTTTGTTTGACAGTACCGCTTTGATCGTGCGGTGCATTCAAAAAGCGGTGGCGGATGTGGGCGGTACGGTGCCTACTGACCAGGCAGCTTCGTATGTGATTGGCTTGGGCCTGATGCAAGCCTTAGCGCACGCTGCGCCTGATGTGCCTAAAAACAAATACCCAGAGTTGGGCGAGGCGTATAAGCGCCACTACAGCGCGCTGCAAAACGAGGTCAGTTTATTTGCGGGCACGCTGCCCATGCTGCACGCCCTGCGCGCGCGTGGGCATGTGCTGGCGGTGGCTACTGGCAAGTCGCGCCGTGGCCTGGACGAAGTGCTGCAGCGCAATGTGGACGGCGTGGTGCTGGGCCACATGTTTGAGGCCAGCCGCACCGCAGACCAAACGGCAGGTAAGCCCGACCCTATGATGCTGCATGAATTGATGACCCAGCTGGATGTGCCACCTGAGCGTACGCTCATGATTGGCGACACCACGCACGACTTGGGCTTGGCGCGCAACGCAGGCGTGGCCAGTGTGGGTGTGAGCTTTGGTGCGCACGACCACAATGCTTTTGCTGAGTTTGCACCCCTGATGGTGGCACACAGCGTAGCGCAGTTGCAAGACTGGCTGCTGCACAACGCGTGAGTGTCCGAACATGGGCCAACAAGTTATCCCTATCGTACCCAGCGGCACCAGCGCTGCAGCAAACCCGCAGCTGGCAGGCCAGCGCGTGGCACTGTGCAACAGCCAAGACTTGGTCAACGGCGCTGTGGCCGTGCCGTTTGATGTGGTGCATGCAGGCCTTACCAGTCGGGCTTTTGCCATTCGTTTTGATGGCGTCGTGCACGCCTATCTGAACCGCTGTACCCACGTGGCGATGGAGATGGACTGGCAGCCCAACCAATTTTTTGACGACACTGGCCAGTGGCTGCTGTGCAGCACCCACGGCGCGGCCTACCTGCCCGCTACGGGTGAATGTGGCGGCGGGCCCTGCCAAGGCGGTTTGGTCAAAATTACCCTCTCAGAAGTGGCGGGCGTGGTCTACTGGCATACTGCCTACAACTTGAAGGCTTTAGAGTTTTAATATGAACAACGACAATACACCACCGCCGCAGCCTGTCGATGAGACTTTAGCCGGTATTTTGAAGCAAAATACCCCTGAAGTCCAAGATTCTACTGCTCAGGCAGCTACTAAAAATGTAGCGTCTGGCGCTAAAACCGACCCAACATCTCAGCCTGGCTGGGAGCGCGTAACCTTAGAAAAGTTAGCTTTTGCAGCGTTGCATGAGCAAGAAAAAGCACGCAAATGGCGTAACTTTGTGCGTTTAGCGTGGTTGGTATTTTTGGCTGCCATTGCATGGCTGGTGTTTATGCCCACCCCCAGCATGACGGGGGTCGACGCGTCCAGCGAGCACACAGCGGTGATTGAAATTCGCGGTGAAATAGCCTCTGGTGGCGAGGCCAGCAGCGACGCCCTGATTCCGGCCATGCGTGCTGCGTTTGAAGACGATGCCGCCAAAGCCGTGGTGTTTTTGATCAACTCGCCTGGCGGCAGCCCCGTGCAAGCGGGCATGATCAACGACGAAATTATTCGCCTGAAAGAAAAACACAAAAAACCCGTTTACGCCGTGGTGGAAGAATCGTGCGCCAGCGCGGCCTACTACATTGCAGTGGCAGCGGACGAGATTTATGTCGACAAAGCCAGCATTGTGGGCAGCATTGGCGTGTTGATGGATAGCTTTGGGTTTACCGGCCTGATGGACAAGCTGGGTGTAGAGCGCCGCTTGATGACTGCCGGTGAGAACAAAGGATTTTTAGACCCCTTTAGCCCGCAAACCGAAAAGCAGCGCGCGTTTGCGCAAGGCATGCTCAACCAAATCCACACACAGTTTATTGACACAGTCAAAAAAGGCCGTGGCAAGCGCTTAAAAGAAACTCCAGAGATGTTCAGCGGTTTGTTTTGGAGCGGTCAACAAGCGATTGACCTGGGCTTAGCCGACCAGCTAGGCTCACTTGATTTTGTCGCCCGCGAAGTGGTGAAAGCCGAGGACATTGTGGACTACACCAAGCGTGATAATGTGGCCGAGCGATTGGCCAAACGCTTTGGCGCAGCGCTGGGCGAGGGCGCTGTGAAAACTTTAAAAACTGCGCCGCAGTTACGCTAAATAATTTGCCACCGCTTCCCATTACATGCTGTACCACATTGCCTTTTACAGATTCGCTGCGCTCACCGATGTAGATGCCGTGGTGACGCGCCTGCGCGTAGTCACTGCCGACTTGCTGGGCAGCATTTTAGTAGCCAGCGAAGGCATTAATGGCATGCTGGCAGGCAGTGCGCAGCAGCTAGATGATTTCGAGCAAACCCTGCGCAGCGACAGCGTCTTTGGTGGTGCGTTTGCTGGCACGGTGTTTAAGCGGACTGAGTGTATTTCGCAGCCCTTTAAACGCATGAAGGTGCATGCTAAAAAAGAAATTGTGCCTCTGGGTATTGATGGCGTAGACGCAGCCCACCGCTTGGCTGATATAGAGCGCACTAATGTCAGCCCGCAAGCTTGGCGCGAGCTGATCAAACAACCTGATGTAGTGCTGCTGGACAACCGCAACAGCTTTGAATACCGCTTGGGTAAATTTGAAGGTGCCATCGACCCCGGTGTGGTTAATTTCAGAGACTTTCCAGAGTATGTCAAAGCACATGCTGCAGAGTGGAAAGCTGAGAATAAAAAAATAGCCATGTACTGCACTGGCGGCATACGCTGTGAGAAAAGCAGCGTGTGGATGCAAGACATGGGGCTAGATGTGTACCAGCTAGAAGGCGGCATACTGAACTACTTTAAAGAAATGCCCGATGCCAGCCAAGACTGGCTAGGCGAGTGCTTTGTGTTTGACAACCGCGTGGCGCTAGACACCCACTTGCATGAGACCGACACCACTGTAGAGCAGGTGTACGAGAGCGAGCCTGACGGGCCCTGGCGCTTGGCGCGTGCCAAGGTACTGAACAGCGATTAACTAAAGCCATGGCCAAGCTCAGGCCAGCAGGCCAAGACAAACCCCGGCTCGTTAAGCCGCCCACGCTACACGGTGTCAGCCCTAGCTTGATGGCCTTGCCCAACGACCTGCGCAACGACTACCCGCCAACGCTGCTACAGTTTTTGCAGCATTCATCGTACATCCCCGATGGCCAAGACTGGCATACACGCTTAGTCAACGGGCAAGTGCTAGATTTGCAAGGCCAGAGCGTACCGGTGGATGCGCCCTTTGTACCTGGCCTGCGCATTTACTATTACCGCCACGTGCCTAACGAGCCGAAGGTGCCTTTTAACGAGACCATTATTTTTGAAGACGAGCATTTGCTGGTAGCCGACAAGCCGCATTTTTTGCCAGTCTCGCCCACGGGCCGTTATGTGCAAGAAACCTTATTGGTGAGGCTAAAAAATCGTACGGGTTTAGATGACTTAGTGCCCATTCACCGTATTGACCGCGACACGGCAGGCATTGTGATGTTTAGCAAACAAGTGGCCTCGCGCAATGCGTATGCCGCCATGTTTCGCGCGCGGCTTGCGCACAAGGTGTATGAGGCTATTGCGCCATTTAACCCTGCGCTGCAGTTCCCCGTCACGCGCCACAGCCGGCTGCAAACAGCCGCGTCGTTTATGCAAATGCACGAAGTACCTGGCCAGAGCAACAGCAGTACGCAGATCGAGCTGTTAGCTGTGCAAGGCGCGTGGGCGCGTTACCGTTTGCAACCCATCACCGGCCAGCGCCACCAGTTGCGCGTGCACATGTTGGCGCTGGGTCTGCCGCTGCTGGGCGACGCTATTTACCCGGTATTGACACCTGAGCCAGTCTTGGACAGCCTAGATTACAGCCAGCCTCTGCAGCTGCTAGCGCAAGCCATAGCTTTTGACGACCCGGTGACTGGACAGCCCAGAAATTTTAGGAGCGCGTTATGTCTGCATTGGCCCTAACTGGCTTAAATGGTCACATCTGTTTGCAAAACGTTGCAGATATTTCTCAGTGGCTTGGCTACAGTGGAAATATGCGACACAAAAAATATGTGCGAGCGTACCCGCCGCTGAGTGATTTTTCTAAACTTGAATCTTCCGCATCGCCTAAGCGCGTGCTTTTGTCATTGCGATGGTGGTTACCTTTATTGGCCATACTGCTTTTTGTGATGGTGTCGTGCGGCGGTGGCTCTGGCGGTGCTAGTACGGCCACACCTGCAGACATGAACACCGGCTTACCAGCCACACCATCTGCTAATCCTAGCCTTAACACCCCACCTGCTAATTCGCCGCCCAATTCAACGCCTACTGGTGGTACGACCAACACCACCACAGCCAGCCCACAGCCCGCAGGCGCATTGGTCGTCACCGAAATCACCACAACCCTCATTAACCCATGGGGCATGGCTTTCTTGCCCGATGGCAGCGCTTTGGTGACTGAGCGGTTAGGCTCGCTGCGCATCGTCTCGCCGGCAGGCGGTGTGTCGGCGGCCATCAGCGGCGTGCCAGCGGTAGACAATCGCGGGCAGGGCGGCTTGCTGGACGTAGTTCTAGACCCCGCTTTTGCCACTAACCAACGCATCTATCTCAGCTATGCCAAGCCCAGTGCCAACGCCGCAGAGGGTAACCACACAGCAGTAGCGCGCGCAGTGCTTAACATTTCTACGCTGGCACTCAGCCAAGTAACGGTGATTTTTGAACAGCTACCCAAAGCGGTCAGCACAGGCCATTTCGGTTCGCGCTTGGTCTTTGATAAAAACGGTTATCTGTTTGTGACCTTAGGCGATAGGCAAAACAACGACCAACGCGGCTTTGCGCAAGACTTGACGCGCGGTAACGGTAAGGTCATGCGCATCACCACGGATGGTGCAGCAGCACCGGGCAACCCCAGCCTAGGTGCAACTGCGCAGTCCACGATTTGGAGCTATGGCCACCGCAACCCACAAGGCGCAGCGCTGCACCCCACCACCGGGCAACTCTGGGTGAACGAGCATGGTGCGCAAGGCGGTGACGAGCTGAACCTGAGCTTAGCGGGCAAAAACTACGGCTGGCCGCTAGCGAGCTATTCGCAAGAGTACGGCACCACCACACCGGTGGGCACCACCAGCTTGCCGGGTATGACGCTGCCAGTTAGCTACTGGCTCACGCGCGATGGCAGTGCTTTTACGGGCGGTAATCAGTCGTCCATTGCACCTAGTGGCATGGCGATTTACAGCGGCGCGAAGTTTCCAGAATTTCAGGGCAATGTGTTTTTAGGTGCACTGGCTGGCCAGGCGCTGTGGCGTGTGGTGTTGGGCGGTGCAGACGGCACCACCGAGGTGTTTCGTGAGCGGTTGTTAGCCTCGCGCGCTGAGCGCATACGTGACGTGCGTGTGGGGCCGGACGGATGGATTTATTTACTGGCTGACACTGGGAAGTTGCTGCGAGTTAGCAAATGAGCATGTGGACTTTGCTTTAGCTCGTTGCCCTTGTTCGTTGTACTAGTACGCGCGCCGATGTGGCTTACTCCTATGCCAATCGGACCTGCGGCCCTTGATTGGTTGTCACAGGGGTAAGCCACATCAGCCCGCTTGTAGGAGGCTGGGATTCATATGCACAGATTGCAGCGCTGATTGAGGTCAGCACAAACCTCGCACCGCGTGTTTGCGGAAGTTTTTTCAGCGATATGCCTTGTCGCCCGTCCAAGCTAAACAAGGACACCAAGCATTGCCAAGGGGGAGTTACAACCTCAGACCGACAATCATTAAGCTACAAAAATAGTAGCTAGTTGAGCAGTAAATACTTGGACTACAAGGCTATTTGACCAAGAAAACGGGAACTTTACCCACCCCGACGCATCATGTCAAAGAACTCGGAATTGTTCTTAGTCGCCTTCATGTTCTTGAGCATTAATTCCATCGACTCAATCTCGTCCATATTGAACATAAACGAACGCAAAATACGGGTCTTTTGCAAGATCTCTGGCGACAGCAACAGCTCTTCCCGGCGGGTGCCTGACTTGCTCAGTTCAATTGCCGGGAACACGCGTTTTTCGTACAAGCGGCGTGACAGGTGCAGCTCAGAGTTACCAGTGCCTTTGAACTCTTCAAAAATCACCTCGTCCATGCGGCCGCCGGTGTCTACCAGTGCGGTGGCAATGATGGTCAGCGAGCCGCCTTCTTCTACGTTGCGCGCTGCGCCAAAAAAGCGCTTGGGGCGTTGCATGGCATTGGTGTCGATGCCGCCCGAGCCAATTTTGCCGCTGCTGGGCATGACAGCGTTGTAAGCACGCGCCAGTCGTGTGATCGAATCGAGCAAAATCACTACATCCTTTTTCAGCTCAACCAAGCGTTTTGCGCGCTCAATCACCATCTCGGCCACGTGCACGTGGCGCGCGGCAGGTTCGTCAAAGGTGGAGCTGATGACTTCGGCACGCACGCTGCGCTGCATCTCGGTCACTTCCTCAGGGCGCTCGTCCACCAGCAACACCATCATGTGCACGTCCGGGTGGTTAGCGGTAATCGCGTGGGCAATGTGCTGCATCATCACCGTCTTGCCACTCTTGGGTGGCGCTACGATCAATGCGCGCTGGCCTTTGCCAATCGGTGCAATCAAGTCAATCACGCGGCCAGTAATGTTTTCTTCGCCTTTGATGTCACGCTCAAGCTTGAGCTGCTCTTTGGGGAACAGCGGCGTTAAGTTTTCAAACATCACCTTGTGTTTGTTACTGTCAGGTGAGTCGCCGTTGACTTTGTCTAGCTTGTTGAGGGCAAAGTAACGCTCGCCGTCTTTAGGGGTGCGCACCTCGCCTTCAATCATGTCGCCGGTGTGCAGATTGAAGCGGCGCACTTGGCTGGGGCTAATGTAGATGTCGTCCGTGCTGGCGGTAAAGCTGGTGTCCAAGCTGCGTAAAAAGCCAAAGCCGTCGGGCAAAATTTCTAGTACGCCATCGGCCACGATGGTCTCGCCAGCGCGGGCGCGCTTTTTGATGATGGCAAACATCAGCTCTTGTTTGCGCATGCGGCCCGTGTTTTCGATTTCGAGTTCTTCGGCTTGTTTGAGAACTTCAGATACGTGAAGTGCTTTGAGTTCGTTCAGATGCATATAACAGCGTCAGTCAAAGGTAAATTGTGGTGGGTGGGAATGGGGAGATAACGGGGGGGGAGGTGTCAGGTACTGGGGTGTACACCGCAGGGTAAGCGCCGACTTGCTTAGCGGCCTGGATTATCAGCAAATAACGGTAGAAAGCATATCACCCGTTTGTGCGATTGCTTTTTATTATAGCCAGCTTATGATAGCGTAAGTTTGAGATAATATGAACTTTAGTGTTAACTAGATAGGTAGGAGCATTCGCAAGTGCAAAATTTGGTTCAGTCATTCGCTAACGCGGTCAATCGCTACGATACGCAGCGACGTGGGGGTGCGCCTGATAAAACAGCTGCACCTGCAGCCAGCGCCCCTGTGGCCTTGCCCGATGCATCCGTGCAGCCAGTGTTGCACCCCGAGATATTGGGCACCATGGGTGAGGAAATTGCCCATAACTTGACCCAAGCATTAGAAAACATCATGCAGGTGGCGGCCAACCCCAAGGCATTTAGCCAAAACCTGTCGCAGACCCATTATTTGATCGACCGCATGCGCCGCAAAGCCATGTCAATGCAGCAGATATCGCGCTTGGCGCAAAACCGCGTGCGCCAGTCGCACGAAAAATTGTCTTTGTCTGAAGTCACCCAGAGCGTGCTGGACGACCGCAAATCTGAAGATAGCTCTACAGGACTGGTAATTGACACGCGGTTTAAACGTGTTGACATCATTGTTGACCCTGGTTTGTTGATGAGCTTAATTAGCACGGCGTTGGACTGGGTCACCGAGTTTGGCACCGTGGTACGCATCTCCACAGCCATGAAAAACTGGCCCCAGCATGGACAGCTGATTTTCAGCTCAGCCCAAGGCGTGCGCACCCAAGAAGACATTGACCGCAAATCTAACGTGAACCAGTCGATTGCTTGGCATTTGCTGCAGCAAACCGCGCAGGCCATGGGTGTGGGCCTGGAGATTAACGAGACGATCAACGCACGCGGCCTGACGATTGAGTTTCCACGCACCGTGGTGGCGCTGGAAGGTATGACCATCATGGAGATGGAAACTGGCCACAGTCTTTTGAGCGAGCAAAGCAGTTTTGGTGCGCTTAGCTCTAACTTTATTGCCGGTCATCAGGTGCTGGTGATTAGCAACGATTACCGCATGTTTGTGGAAATCCGGGAGATTTGCAAAAACTTGAGCCTGCTGTGTGACCACGCGCCAACAGTGCGCGATGCCGAGCGCCGTTGTGAGCAGCAGGTTCCGCACTTGATTGTGTGTGAGGAAGATCTGACTGACGATGTGTTTGAAGCTCTGCTAGACGATTTGCAACGCCATTCCCCAGGGTTCCCAACTATCTTAGTGAGCGACAAAAGTTTTGGATTCGAAATGTCCAATTGGTCCGGAAACAACAAGTCACGCGTGGCTCGCAACCTGCTCCATGAAGAATTGCCTAGTGCGCTGACGATTGAGCTGTCACGCTCGATCTAAGCGTGCGGTTTAAACCAACTGCTCGTCAATAAAAGCAGTTAGCTGTGACTTGCTGAGAGCGCCCACTTTGGTAGCGGCCAGTTGACCGCCTTTAAAAATCATCAGCGTTGGGATACCGCGAATGCCAAATTTACCGGGGATGTCGCGGTTCTCATCCACGTTCATTTTGGTCACTTGCAGCTTGCCTGCGTAAGCACCAGCCACTTCGTCCAAAATGGGGGCAATGGCCTTGCATGGGCCGCACCACTCAGCCCAGTAGTCCACCAGCACGGCGGGCTGCTTTGACTGCAGCACTTCGGCTTCAAAGGTGGCATCGGTAATGTGTTTAATGAGATCGCTGGCCATAAGGTACTCCGTGTTGTTTGGACTGGTGAATAGGCTTGGTAAATATGAGTCGCTACAAAATCTGGATTCTTACCCAGATGCAGATACAGTGTGGGCATTGTGACAGAAAGCAAGATGCGCGTTGCCCTCACAACCCTGTAAAACTCTCTTTTACTTCCTTGTAAAACGCTATGACAGCGATAGAAAAAACGAAACCCATACCCCTTGCCTCTGCGCCTTTGCAGCCTGTGTGGAGCAGCTTATGGGGCACGCTGTGGGCGCAAGTGCGCACCCACATGCAGGCGTTGGGCGCACACCCGGCGCGCACGGTGGTGTTGCTGCCGTTTTTTCAGCTGCAGGCCGTGGCGCGCCAGCAAGCCGCGCAGGCCTGGCCGCAGGGCTTTACCCCACGGTTTGAAACCACCAAAAGCTGGAGCCAGCGCATAGGCCACTTTATGCCCGGCGCGTTAGACATTAGCTGGGACGCAGGGCTAGACAGCCTGCGCGCCAAAGACTGGCTGCAGCGCGCTGGCCTGGCTTCGCAACAGGGCATGTTGGCCAGTGGCTTAGTGCAGGCTGCGCACCAGTTAGGCAGCTTGGTGGCAGCCGTGCCGCCCGCACAGCGCGTTGCCTGGGCCGCCGCAGCACGCACGCAGGCGCTGCAAGGCCTAGACAAGCTGGGCAGCAACCCGCTGATGTACGAGGCCGCCGTGGCGCGCATCGCGCTAGAGTGGGCCATAGCATCGCGCTACGCCACTGATGTATTGTTTGACGACGCCGTGCAGCGCAGCCTAGACGCGCTGATTGTGCTGCCCGGCCTGCAGGCTAACCCACTGGCGCAGGCGCTGGTGCAGCACTGGTCTGCAGTGAGCACCACAGCGGTGTTGGATGATGTGGCAACAAGTTTTTTCAACATAGATGCCTTGGCCCTGCACGAATGCACTAACGGACATGACGAGGCCGACCGCGCCAGCGCCTGCGTGCTGCGCCATATTGAACTTGGAAATTTACCTATCGCTTTGGCTGCAGTAGACCGCTTGGGCACGCGCCGCATCAGCGCCACGCTGCAGTTACACGGCGTGCAGGTGCTAGACGAAACCGGTTGGAAGCTGTCTACCACGCGGGCTGCCGCCAGCATCATGGCGCTGCTGCGCGCAGCCCGCGGGCGTGTGGGCGCGACAGCCAATCAAGCCGACGGCGCGGACGATGCGCTGCTAGATTGGCTAAAACACACCAATGCCGCGCGCAGCCGTGTAGATGCGCTAGAAAAGCTGTTTAGAGCACAAAATAGTACTGTAGTCCAAGTATCTACAGCTCAAGCAGCTATCGAATTTATAGTGAATGAGGCAACTCAAGACACAGCAAGCGATGCTACACAAGACGCTGTACAGTCCGCAACCAGCATCGACACTGTGCTCACCAGCCTGCGCGAGCGCCGCCGCCCCGCGCAGTGGCTGCAGGCGCTGCACACCGCGCTGCACAGCACCGGGCAGTGGGACGCGCTAAACGCTGACGAAGCCGGGCGCGACTGCCTGCAAGCCTTGCACTTGCTAAACCCCGATGCGCTGGCAGAACATACACAGCCCATGGGCTTGGCCGAGTTCAGCGCCTGGGCTACCGACTGCCTAGAAAACGCCAGCTTCAAGCCCAGCGCTGCGGCCGCCAGCACCGCACACGTGGTGGTGCTGCCACTGGCGCAGGTGCTGGCCCGGCCGTTTGCCTCCATCGTCATAGCTGGGGCTGACGAGGCGCGCTTGCCCGCCAGCCCCGAGCCGCAGGGCAACTGGTCAACCGCACAGCGCGCGGCACTGGGCCTGCCCAGCCGCACCCAGCTAGCGGTTGAGCAGCAGCGCGTGTGGGCCTGCGCCATGGGCTTGCCGCGTGTTGATGTGCTGTGGCGCAGTGCTGAGGGCGAGCAAACCCTGCTGCCCAGCCCGTTACTGCAAAGCTGGCTGCAAAAAACTGCGACCAGTACATCACTGCCCAACTACGCGCCCAACTATGCTAATGACCCGCGCATTCAAGTGGCCGTCACACCCACGCCCACACTGGCGCCCCTGCCTGTAGCCGGCAGCCTGCGCATTAGCACCTTATCTGCCAGTGCCTACAGCGACCTGCGCACTTGCCCCTACCGCTACTTTGCCCTGCGCCTGCTGGGCTTGCACGACGCACCCGAGCTAGATGCCGAGATCGACAAACGCGACTTTGGCAGCTGGCTGCACAGCGTGCTGAGCGATTTTCATACGCAGCGCAAAGCACTAACTGCTGCAAGCACGCCAGCGTCTGACCAGCAGCTGCTAGACCACTGCGCCACGCAGCGCCACATGCACGACGTAGGCTTTATACCTTTTGCCGCAGCGTGGCCGCAGGTGCGTGACAGCTATATTGCTTGGCTGGTTAAGCACGAGGCCGAGGGCTGGCAGTTTGACCAAGCCGAGCTAGAGCGCACGCGCCAGCACGGCAATGTACAGCTGGTGGGTCGCCTAGACAGGGTAGATGTGCTGGGCCGTGGCCCGCTGGCTGGCACGCCGTATGTGATGGACTACAAAACCGAAAGTGACACCGCCAGCAAAGCTAAAACCAAGATTGCCGCTGAAGACACGCAGCTAGCCTTTTACGCCGCGCTGATGGGCACCGACGGTACTGACGACGACCTGCACGCCGCCTACATTAACTTGGCCGAGCGAACCTGCAAAACCACACCGCAAACCAATGTGCTGGCTGCACGCGACGCGGTGCTGCAAGGCATTACGGTGGACGTGCAGCGCATTCACGCAGGCCATACCATGCCAGCGCTGGGCGAGGGCAGCGCGTGTGAGTATTGCGCTGCGCGCGGCCTGTGCCGCAAAGACATGTGGACGCTATGAACAACGTTGACCAACCCTTCGCCTACGCCTTAGGTGGCCAGCCCTGCACGCGTGAGGATTTTTACGCCATCGCCTGCGACCCACAGCGCAACGTGGTGGTGCAAGCCTGCGCAGGTGCCGGCAAAACTTGGATGTTGGTGTCGCGCATCCTGCGTGCGCTGCTAGATGAGGCGGTGCACAGCGACGGCCAGCAGCCCATCCAGCCGCACAACATTTTGGCCATCACCTTCACCAAAAAAGCTGCTGGCGAGATGCGCGAGCGCCTGCACCAGTGGTTAACTGAGTTTGCCCATGCAGACGAAGCTAAGCTAGTGCAAGAGCTGCAATCACGCGGCATTAAGTGCCAAAAAGGCCAGAAGTCCACGGATTTACTGCTCAAGCAGCTATCAAATTTATATCAAACTCTGCTCGACTCAAACCGCAGTGTGCAAATTCGCACCTTCCACAGCTGGTTTGGTGCACTGCTGCGCAGCGCACCGCTGGCGGTGCTAGAGCAGCTGAATTTACCTGCGCAATACGAGCTGCTAGAAGACGACAGCCAAGCCGTGGCGCTAGTGTGGCGGCGCTTTTATGCCGTGCTGCATGCCGACGCAGCACTGCGCACCACCTACAACGCCGCCGTGGCTGAGCATGGCCGATTTAACATTGACAAAGCTTTGGGCAGCGCGTTATCAAAGCGAGTAGAGTTTGTATTGGCCGACGCAGCAGGCACGGTGCAAAACAGCATTCGCCACTTTGCGCAGGTCTACACCGAGTTTGCCGGGCTCGATGCCCCGCTAGAAATGCTAAGCACCAACCGCGACCATCGCCAAAAGCTGCGCGATGCCGCCATCGTGCTAAGCCGTGCACCGCAGCCCAGCTACAGCGCAAAAGGTGTAGAGCTAGAAACGGCGTTGACGGCTAGCAACTTTATTGCTGCCATGGGCGCGCTGCTAACCAAAGAAAACGAACCTCGCAAATTCAGCGAAAAAATTACCGGTATCGACCAAGTGCGCATTGCGCAAGACCTGTGCATGCGCATCAATGCCGCGCAGCTGCAGCACAGCGCGTGGCAACACCAGCAGCGCTTAGCCCAGCTTAGCGGCGCGCTGATCGGCTGCTTTAACCAGCTAAAACGCGAGCGCGCTTGGGTAGACATGGGCGATATTGAGCGTGCTGCGCTGCATTTGCTAAGCGACCCTGTGTTGTCAGGCTGGGTGCTAGAGCGCTTAGATGCGCAAACCCGGCATTTGCTGATTGACGAGTTTCAAGACACCAACCCGCTGCAGTGGCAGGCGCTGCAGGCGTGGTTGTCGGGCTACGCGGGCGCTGGTGGAGGTTCTGGTACAGGCGGAGGTTCTGGTACAGGTGCGGCCCCCAGCGTCTTCATCGTAGGCGACCCTAAGCAAAGCATTTACCGCTTTCGCCGCGCCGAGCCGCAGGTTTTTATCGCCGCCACAGACTTTGTGTGCCAGGCATTAGGCGGCGTGGTACTAAGCTGCGACCACACCCGCCGTAATGCTCGCGGCGTGCTGGCCGTGGTCAACGGCGTGATGCAAGCTGCCGCCACCGACGGCTACGAAGGCTACCGCCCGCACACTACCGAGTCAACCGTATCAGGCCAAGTGCTGTGCCTACCGCTGGTAGAACGCGATGCCAATGACACTGAAGACGAAGAAGCCGACCCACCTTGGCGCGACACCCTAACCACCCCGCGCGACGAAGCCCAAGAACACATCCGCACCCGCGAATGCACGCAAGCTGCGCACTGGGTAGCGCAGCACATTGCCCACACGCTAACAGGCGAAGGCCAGCCACTACCAGCAGGCAGCGTGATGGTGCTGTCGCGCAAACGCGATAACTTAAAACGCATGGCACTGGCACTGCAGCAGCTAGGCATCGCGTCGCAGATCAGCGAAAAAACACAACTCATGGACCACTGCGAGGTGCAAGACGTGGTGGCCTTGGTGGACGCGCTCATATCGCCCACGCACGACCTTGCGATAGCCCGCGCGCTCAAGTCGCCGCTTTTCAACTGTACCGACGCTCAGCTGTCTAGCATTGCCCAGGCCGCGCGTGCGCAGCACTGCAGCTGGAGTCAGTTGCTATTAAATTCAGAGCTGCTTGAGCAACAAATGCTTGGACTACAAGGCGATTTGATTGGTAAAAAGCCCTTTATAACCCCAACAGGCATGCCTGCAGACTTGTGCAGCCGTTTGCAGCAATACCAACAGTGGTTTGCCACCCTGCCACCGCACGACGCACTGGCTGCGCTGTACCAGCATGCCGATGTAGTGGCCCGCTTTATGGCCGCAGCACCAGCGGCGCAGCGCGGCGCGGTGCAAACGCACGTGCAGGCACTGCTGGCCGCGTCGCTAGATGTAGACGGTGGCCGTTTTCTTACGCCTTACGCATGGGTGCGGGCACTCAAGGCGGGCCACGTGCGCGCACCGGTGGCCAGTGCCAAGTCTAAAGATGCTGTGCAACTGCTCACCGTGCACGGTGCCAAGGGCCTAGAAGCCCACACCGTGCTGCTGCTAGATGCCAACGCCCAAGCCGAAAAATCGCGCAGCATGGACGTGCTGATCGACTGGCCCGCCCAGCACGCAGCGCCCACCACGTTTGCGTTTTTAGTCAAAGAGACCACGCCCCCGCGCTGCGTAGCCACCGCCCTGCAGCACGAGCAGGCCGCCAGAGCGCGTGAAGAAACCAACGCCCTGTATGTCGCCATGACGCGCGCGCAGCACACCCTGGCCCTGTCGGCGCATGAGGTGCGCACACCCGCAGCCCACAGCCCGTGGCAGCGCTTTGCTGCCTTGGCTGATGGGGTGGTGCAAGACGTGCAGATGCAAAGCCTGCAGAGCCAAAATGTGCAAAGTCAAAGCCTACGTGCTGAACTGCCTGCAGAAGTGTTTTACCTATCAAAAATGCCCATTTATCCAGATGCCTCAGATACGCCATCCGTTCGCCCTGAGCTTGTCGAAGGGCTTGTAAAGGCTTTGACAAGCTCAGCCCGAACGGGGGGGTATTCAAGTCTGGGGAAGATGGTTAATCATGAAAAAATGCCGGTAGTCCAAGTATTTACTGCTCAAGCAGCTATGATTAATGTAGCAGCTAGCTTGCCCAACTCTACGGACAGCACCGCCGCTCGCCAAGGCCAGGCCATGCACCGCCTGCTAGAGCTGTACACCCCTGGCCTAGACTTAGCCAGCTTGGCGCGCAGTATTGGCGCACAGTTTTACTTAAATGCTGAGCAAAGCGACGCCGCCTGCGCTATGGCCCAATGCATCGTTCAAGGGCCCGCTGAGTGGGTGTGGAGCGCAGACCATATCGACTGGCAAGCCAACGAAGTAGAGCTGCTGCACAACGGTCAGTTGCTGCGCCTAGACCGCTTGGTGCGCCACACCGCCACCCAAACCTGGTGGGTGTTAGATTACAAATCTGCCACCGCCCCGCAGCTACAAGCTGGCCTGCGCGCCCAACTGGCCCAATACCAGCAAGCCGTGCAGGCCGCCCACCCTGGCGCAGACGTCAAGGCCGCATTTATCACCGGCGCTGGCCAGCTAGTTGAGCTATGACAACCCCACCCACCCCCGAGCAGCCTAGAGTCACCTTCGGGCAGCCTAGACCCACCTTCGTGCAGACCAGCCCCACCTTCGTTTGGCCTAGACCCACCTCCGTTCGGCCTGAGCTTGTCGAAGGCTTCATACCCCCTAAAAAAGTTGTCATCATCGGCGCTGGCCCTGCAGGCCTGATGGCCGCTGAAGTACTGAGCAACGCAGGCGTAGAAGTCCACGTCTACGACGCCATGCCCAGCGCAGGGCGCAAATTTTTATTGGCAGGCATTGGCGGTTTAAATTTAACCCACAGCGAGCCTCTAGCACCTTTTCTTACCCGTTACTATGAACGAAAAGACGCACTAGCCCAAGTAATTACTGCTCAACCAGCTACGCAATTAGGAGCATGGGCCAAAAACCTGGGCATCGACACCTTCGTTGGCAGCAGCGGCCGCGTCTTCCCCACTGACATGAAGGCCGCCCCCTTGCTGCGCGCTTGGCTGCACCGCAGCGATGGCGATAGACCCGGTCCTGCAACGTGTTGCCACGCAGAAAGGTCGCCAGATCCACCGTGCCCGGCTTGGCGCACTCGCCGTCGATCTTG
>JAYTPK010000197.1:0-4870 GCA_043747295.1 Polaromonas sp.
TGGTGTCTACCGACAAGGGCTTGTGCGGCGGCATGAACACCAACGTGCTGCGCATGGTGACCAACCAGTTGCGTGCTAACCAAGCTGCGGGCATCAGCGCGCAGGCAGTGGCTATCGGTAACAAGGGCTTAGGCTTTTTGAACCGTGTGGGTGCCAAAGTGGTGGCGCATGCTACCCAGCTGGGCGACAAGCCGCATCTAGACAAACTCATCGGCCCCGTCAAGGTGCTGCTCGATGCGTATGTCAAAGGCGAAGTCAAGTCAGTGCACTTGTGCTACACACGTTTTATCAACACCATGAAGCAAGAGCCTGTAGTCGAGCAGTTGTTGCCGCTCTCGCAAGAGAAGTTGCAAGCTGAAAAAACGGCGCATGGCTGGGACTATATCTACGAGCCAGATGCACAAGCCGTGATTGACGACTTGCTGGTGCGTTACGTAGAGTCTTTGGTGTACCAAGCCGTGGCAGAAAACATGGCTTCTGAGCAATCAGCGCGCATGGTGGCCATGAAGTCAGCCACCGATAACGCTGGTAGCGTGATTGGCGAGCTGAAGTTGATCTACAACAAAACCCGTCAGGCAGCAATTACCAAAGAGTTGTCCGAAATCGTTGCCGGTGCGGCAGCGGTTTAACAAGATTTATTGATTATTTAATTGGAGCAAATAATGGCCCAAGCTAGTGGAACTATAGTTCAGTGTATCGGTGCAGTGGTTGACGTGGAATTTCCACGCGACAAGATGCCTAAAATTTATGATGCCCTCAAGATGGACGGCTCAACGTTGACCCTTGAAGTGCAGCAGCAGCTGGGCGACGGCATTGTGCGCACCATTGCACTGGGCTCATCTGACGGTTTGCGTCGCGGCATGGTGGTCACCAACACGGGTGACTCCATTCAGGTGCCAGTAGGTAAAGCCACTTTGGGCCGCATCATGGACGTGCTAGGCGCGCCCATCGACGAGCGTGGCCCTGTGAGCGCAGTCAAGTCTGCCTCTATCCACCGCAAAGCCCCAACTTATGACGAACTCAGCCCTTCGCAAGAACTGCTAGAGACCGGCATCAAGGTGATTGACTTGATCTGCCCGTTTGCCAAAGGCGGTAAGGTCGGCTTATTCGGCGGTGCTGGTGTAGGCAAAACCGTGAACATGATGGAACTGATCAACAACATCGCCAAGGCACACAGCGGATTGTCCGTATTTGCTGGCGTGGGCGAGCGTACCCGTGAAGGTAACGACTTCTACCACGAGATGGCAGACTCTGGCGTGGTGAACTTGAAGAACCTGGAAGAATCCAAAGTAGCCATGGTGTACGGCCAGATGAACGAGCCACAGGCAACCGTTTGCGCGTCGCCTTGACCGGTTTGACCATTGCTGAGTCGTTCCGCGACGAAGGCAAAGACGTGCTGTTCTTCGTGGACAACATTTACCGCTACACCTTGGCCGGTACCGAAGTGTCCGCGCTGTTGGGTCGTATGCCATCGGCTGTGGGCTACCAGCCTACCTTGGCCGAAGAAATGGGCCGCTTGCAAGAGCGTATTACATCCACCAAAGTGGGCTCCATCACCTCCATTCAGGCTGTGTATGTGCCAGCCGATGACTTGACCGACCCATCACCAGCGACCACCTTTGCGCACTTGGACTCCACTGTAGTGTTGTCCCGAGACATCGCATCGCTGGGTATCTATCCTGCTGTAGACCCACTGGATTCGACCAGCCGCCAGCTCGACCCGAACGTGGTGGGCGAAGACCACTACCAAACGGCCCGTGCCGTGCAGGGCACCTTGCAGCGCTACAAAGAATTGCGCGACATTATCGCCATCTTGGGCATGGACGAACTCGCACCAGAAGATAAATTGAGCGTGGCCCGTGCCCGTAAAATTCAACGCTTCTTGAGCCAGCCGTTCCACGTGGCCGAAGTGTTTACCGGCTCTCCAGGCAAGTACGTTACTTTGGCCGAGACCATTCGCGGCTTCAAGATGATTGTCAACGGCGAATGCGACCACATGCCAGAACAAGCGTTCTACATGGTCGGCACGATTGATGAGGCTATCGAGAAGTCCAAGAAGGTTGCGTAAAGCAAACGCTAAGGAAAACTATGTCCACCATTCACGTTGATGTTGTAAGCGCTGAAGAGTCTATCTTCTCTGGCGAGGCCAAATTTGTGGCTTTGCCTGGAGAAGCGGGCGAGCTGGGCATTTACCCACGCCACACACCGCTGATCACCCGCATCAAAGCGGGCTCAGTGCGCATTGAAAAAGCCGACGGCACCGAAGAGTTTGTCTTCGTGGCGGGTGGCCTGCTTGAAGTGCAGCCTAACTGCGTTACCGTGCTGTCCGATACCGCAGTGCGCGGCAAAGACCTGGATGACGAAAAAGCCAATGCTGCCATGGCCGCTGCCAAAGAGGCTCTTGATAACGCTAAAGGCGAGATTGATGTGGCCAAGGCGCAGTCAGAGCTGTTTGTGATGGCGGCGCAGATAGCCGCGCTGCGCAAGTTCCGTCAAAAGAAATAAGTCAGAGTTTTCGTTGGGCTAGAAAACCACCTGCGGGTGGTTTTTTTACGCCTGCGTAAAGCGCATGTCCGTGTGCGCGGTGCGCATAGGCTGGGGGCACCGTTACACTCATAATCTTGAGATTTCCTTCAACCCAACGACGACCAGTAAGACCCACACCATGACAAAAAATATCTTGTTTACGCGCAATCTCGTGCTCAATGCTGGCTTTGTCATGCTCGCTGCTACGGCTAGCTTAGCTGTTTGGGCACAAGCCGAATACCCTGCCAAGCCCATTACCATCGTCGTCGGTTACCCGCCAGGTGGCAGCACCGATCTGACGGGCCGCGTCGTGGCGGACATATTGGCCAAGCAACTTAAAACCACCACGGTGGTAGAAAACATCGGCGGCGCTGGCGGTACCGTGGGCGCTCAGAGAGTGGTTAACGCAGCAGCTGATGGCTACACCTTGCTTTTAGGGGCTAATAACGAAGTAGCGATTAGCAGGCTAATCAACCCAAACTTGCGTTACGACGGCACCAAAGATTTCACTCCGGTAGGTTTGGTAGCATCGCAACCGATGGTGTTGGTAGCTTCGGCGAAAACAGGCGTTAAAACTACAGATGAATTTCTCAAGCTTATCAAGTCAAAGCCCGGTCAATACAGCTACGGCTCCTCAGGTGTAGGCACTGCGCTACACCTTGCCGGTGAGATGGTGAAAGACAAAGCTGGTGCTTTCATGGTACACATACCTTACCGAGGCGTAGCGCCTTTGGCCAACGATTTGTTAGGCAGTACGCTGGACTTCGGTGTTTTTGTATTGAGCTCAGGCTTGCCACATATTCGCAGTGGCAAAGTCGTGGCATTGGGCACAACAGAAAGTCAGCGCAGCGCAGTAACGCCCAATATTCCCGCTTTGTCTGAACATCCCCAGCTTAAAGGATTGGACATCAGCTCTTGGTTCATGTTGGTAGGACCTAAAAATTTGCCGCCTGCAGTTACTGCCAAGCTGCAAAAAGCATTGCAAGAAGGATTGCAAGACCCTGCGATGCGCAAGAAACTGGAAGACTCGGGCTCCAAAGTCTTTACTGGCAAAGAAGATGCTGGTGCCTACTTGGTCACAGAAAGCGCCAAATACAAAAAAATCATCGATTTCGCCAAGATCACCGAGTAAGGCTTAAGGCATGGCTTTCGAATTAACTAAGCCCGATATCAGCGCTTGGCGGTCGGGCAACACCAGCGTAGAAGGCGTGTGGCACTTTGACAGCGATAAACCCGGACGCCATGTGCTGATTACGGCCTTGGTACACGGCAACGAACTTTGTGGAGCATGGGCGCTAATGGCTTTGTTAGAGGCGCAGGTGCGACCTATGCAGGGGAAAATGACTTTAGCGTTTTGTAATCTTGCAGCGTTTGACCGCTTTGATCTGGCTGACCATGATGCATCGCGTTTTGTCGATGAAGACATGAATCGTGTTTGGGTCTCCAATAAATTGGCTGCACCCGCAACTCAGGAAGCGCGACGCGCGGCCGAACTGCTGCCATGGATTGAGAGAGCTGATTGGTTGCTTGATATTCACTCTATGCATGAATCAGGTGCGCCACTGCTATTGACAGGTCTGCAGCCGCGCAACCTGGCATTGGCTAAACGCATTGGTGCACCACAACACATCGTTGTGGATGCGGGTCATCAAGACGGCCTACGAATGCGCGATTTCGGACAATTTGGCCAAGCAAATACACAGGATGCTTGTGCGCTATTGATAGAGTGTGGTTTTCATGGTGCTAACGCCAGCAAAGACGTGGCTTTGGACTTGGCGGCTCGGTTTCTTATGGCCTCAGAAGTAGTCCCGATAGGCCTTAGGACGGGGCATTTGCCTGCCAAATGGCTGATGCCGCACACTGCGCCTCAGCTAGCAATCCAGGTCACCCAAGCCGTGGTGTCACTAAGCGACCATTTACGCTTTACCCAAGACTGGCAAAGTTTACAAATTGTGCCGGGTGCAGGAACGCCCATTGCCATTGATGGCGAGAGTGTGTTTGTTACACCTTACGACCACTGCACATTGGTAATGCCCAGCCTGCGGCAGCTGCGTGCGGGTGTGACAGTAGTTCGATTGGCGCAACAGCTTGTGAACGATTTATAAATTGATCGCTATCAAATAAATAGCTAGTTGAGCAATAAATACTTGGACTACAGGGCTAAATCAACTGCAAATGAGCACTTAAGCGCAGTTCGCATACCTTCAGCAAGGTGACTAAAAGCCTAAAACCGTGTTATATTCCGAGGTTCGCCGTGGAGAGATGGCCGAGTGGTTAATGGCAGCAGACTGTAAATCTGCCCTCTTACGAGTACGCTGGTTCGAATCCAGCTCTCTCCACCAGG
>JAYTPK010000198.1:0-29123 GCA_043747295.1 Polaromonas sp.
CCTCCTTGATGTCGCTGCGCTACTCATACCCCAAGCGCCGGGGAGCGGCCATGGTGGTGCATTGCGGTTGAACGCCAGCACCTCGCTCGATCAGGCCGGTGGTGTACTCAGCGTAGCGGCATCAAGGAGGAATAGGCGGCCCTAGGCCGCCATGGGGGACAGCCGCGTAGCTGAGTACACCGCCGGCCTGATCCCGCGAAGCAATGACCATTACCCGCAGAAATAACAAATTTGGGGATAAACACAGTATGCAGAACTCAAGGTCAATTTGACAGCCACAATCATTTCAATAATAATTGAACTATGAAATCGATGACAAAGCCCACTAAAGGCGCAAAAATTGCTGAAACCGAAGCCGTGCGCGCCCTGGCTGCGTTAGCGCAAACCCAACGGCTGCGCACCTTTCGCGCGCTGGTGGTAGCGGGCACGCAAGGGCTTACACCCAGCGCCATTGCAGCCATGCTAGACGTTGCGCCCAGTGCGCTGTCGTTTCACTTAAAAGAACTCCTGCATAGCGAACTGGTCAGCGTAGAGCAGCAAGGCCGCAACCTGATTTACCGCGCTAACTTCAAGCAAATGACTTCGTTGCTGGGCTACCTTACCCAGCACTGCTGCGCAGGACAAACCTGCGAGGCAACTGGTATGGCCGTGCCCAGCTGCTGACACACCAGCTAAAGTTATCAGGTAATTATTCAGAGCAAAAAATATTCAAAACACAGAATGCTATTATTTTTATAGCTAGTTAAGCAGTAAATACTTGGACTACAACCACTTTTCATTCATTAAACAGGTCAAACCATGCAAACACCACTCAATGTCTTGTTTTTATGCACCCACAACTCAGCCCGCAGTATTTTGGCCGAGGCGCTGCTCAACCACTTGGGTCAAGGCAGGTTCAAAGGCTTCTCTGCTGGCAGCAGCCCACGTGATAACCAACAGCCTAACCCACTGGGCTTGCAAGTGCTGCAACACGCTGGCATTAGCACTGAAGGCTTGCGCAGCAAAAGCTGGGACGATTTTGCGCTGCCCGATGCGCCGCAGATGGATCTCATCATCACAGTGTGCGACAACGCCGCTGGTGAGCAGTGCCCCTTCTGGCCAGGCCAGCCCGCTACAGCTCATTGGAGCTACACAGACCCCAGCGCGGGTGACGCCAGTGATGCAGACAAACTGCTTGCGTTTAAGCAAACCATGCTAGCCATCAAACGCCGCATCGAACTATTTATAAGTCTGCCACCCGACAAGCTGCAAGCAGTCACCCTGCAGACCAGCGCCAGAGGACTTGCGCAGTCATGAGCCAAGACGCAACTACATCACCCACCCCCGTTCAAATACCCGTTTATAGGCCCACCTACAGCCTCACACAAAAAGCCTTCGCTGAATGTCTAGGCACGACCATGCTGCTGTGTGCAGTCATCGGCTCGGGCATCATGGCCGAACGCTTGAGCGCTGGCAATAACGGTGTGGCGCTGCTGGCCAATACGCTGGCTACTGTGTTTGCACTGTTTGTATTGATTGAGGTGCTAGGCCCTATGAGCGGTGCGCACTTTAACCCCTTGGTTACATTGATTTGCCTAAGAAATAGGCCTGTAGTCCAAGCATTTACTGCTAAAGCAGCTATAGTTTTTATAGTGTCACAGCTGCTGGGTGCGGTGCTGGGCGCATGGCTTGCCAACGCCATGTTTGACCTGCCGGTGTTGCACACCAGTGCCAAGCTGCGCGGTGGCTGGGGGCAGTGGTTGGCCGAAGGCGTGGCCACGGCAGGTTTGATTTTTGTCATCGCACGCTCAGCTGCGGCAGGTGTGCATGCCAAAGCCAGCGCGCTAGTGGCTTGCTACATTGGCGCGGCCTATTGGTTTACCGCCAGCACTTCATTTGCCAACCCGGCTGCTGTGCTGGGCCGCATGCTGAGCGACAGCTTTGCAGGCATTGCACCCGCCAGCGCATTGGGCTTTGTAGCGGCGCAGTGTGTGGGTGCAGCGCTGGGCTGGGCCGCCAGCCAGTGGCTGCATCCCAAAACAACTCTTTAATTTAACCCGCCTTTGCACACAACTTATGCCGCGCCTACGCCTGCTCAATGACCCTGCGTCCCTGCCCGCCCTACAAACCCAGTTTGCCAGCTACGCACCAGGCCAGTCACTGGCTAAATCACTAGACCCCACCGGGCATGCACCGCGCATCTTGCTGCTGTATGGGTCACTGCGGCCACGCGCGTTCTCACGCTTGGCCGTAGAAGAAGCTGCACGTTTGCTGATATTTTTGGGCGCAGAGGTTCGCATCTTTGACCCATCAGACTTGCCACTGCCTGACCAGGTGGACAACGATAACCACCCTGCAGTGGCTGAACTGCGCGAGCTGTCGCTGTGGTCTGAAGGCCAAGTGTGGTGCAGCCCAGAGCGTCATGGCGCTATCACCGCCGTGATGAAAGCGCAGATTGACCATCTGCCCTTGTCTATCGGCGCGCTACGCCCCACGCAAGGCCGCACGCTGGCGGTGATGCAGGTCAGCGGTGGCTCACAATCGTTTAACGCTGTCAACACCTTGCGCCTACTGGGCCGCTGGATGCGCATGGTGACCATTCCTAACCAAAGCAGCGTGGCCATGGCTTACAAAGAATTTAACGACCAAGACCGCATGCGCCCCAGCAGCTACTACGACCGCATCGTAGACACCATGGAAGAGCTGGTGCGCTTTACCGTGCTGCTGCGCGGGCACACCGACATGCTGACTGACCGTTATTCAGAGCGGGTAGAAGTACAAGTTAAAGCAGCACGTGCTGCAGCAGTGCAAGCGGCAGCGGTGGCTAGCGGGGCAGTCAAGGCGTGATATTTCATTTAAGCGCTCCATAGGGTTTGTTAAAATATATAAACATTCCCACAGGAGTGCTTATATATATAAAAAACTTGCCTAATTCGTATGATTTCTTCATAATCACTTCGATGAAGACATTTAAACCTCTTAAACAATCCGTACAAGCAGTTAAATTGCCACCGGGATTGGCTGTGCCGCTTTCTTTACCTGTAGAGCGCGCCATCCATAAGCTGGGCAGCGACATGTCCCTCGCGCGCCGCAGACGGCATATTTCGCAAGCCTCGCTGGCCGAGCGCATTGGCGCGTCGGTGTCTACCGTACGCCGTATGGAGCAAGGCGATGCGCGCGTACCTATCCATTTTTTTGCCCGCACCATGCAAGTGTTTGGTGTGCTGGATGCGCTAAGCCAGCTGATAGACACCGCGCAAGACGATATTGGCCTGACCATGATGGACTCGCAACTGCCCCAACGCGTGCGCGCCAAACGTAACACTGGCAGCGCGGCAGGTGCGCTATGAATATCCGCCAACAGGTGGACGTATGCATCGGCCAAACCGGCACGCCTGTGGGCAGCCTCACCTATGTGCAACAAGGCCAGCGCGAGAACACCAGCTTTGCCTACATCGACAACTGGCTGTCCAGCCCTGATCGTTTTCAAATATCGCCCGACCTGGCACTCACCACAGACTACCAGCAACGCAAAGCCGCTACTAAAAGCGACTCCCCGTTTCACTACGCAATTGCCGACACCGCGCCCGACGCATGGGGCCGTCGCGTCATCGCCCGCGCCCATGCCAAGCAGCGCAGAAGCAGGCCCGAACTAGGCGCGCTGACCGAGCTAGATTATTTACTGGCGGTAGATGATGTCAGCCGCGTAGGCGCACTGCGCCTACGTGACAATGCAGGCAACTACCTGCACACCAGCGCACCCGGCCAGCGCAGCACGCCACCGCTGCTAGATCTGCCCCGCATGCTCAGTGCCAGCCACGCGGTAGAACAAGGCACGGAGACAGCCCAAGACCTGCGCTACCTGCAGGGCAAGGGCACATCATTGGGCGGCATGCGCCCCAAGTGCACGGTGATAGACGGCAACGGCCAGCTCGCCATTGGCAAATTCCCAAGCATCGGCGACAACCGCAGCGTGACACGCGGCGAAGCACTGGCTATGCGCTTGGCCACACTAGCAGGCATCAATGCAGCACCCGCCCGCATCGTAGAGGTAGAGGGCATCGCCGTCGCCATCATTGGGCGCTTTGACCGCACGCCAGACGGCAAACGCATCCCGTATCTGTCGGCGGCTTCCATGCTGCAAGCAAGCCGCGACGAGGAACGCAGCTATTTTGAAATAGCCGACAGCATCCGCGCCCACTGCGCAGAGCCCAATAAAGACCTGCAGCAACTGTGGCGGCGCATGCTGTTTAACCTGCTGATCACCAATGTAGACGACCACCTGCAAAACCACGGCTTTCTGCATGTGGGCAAAGGCCAATGGCGACTGGCACCCGCCTTCGATATCAACCCCTTCCCTGACAAAGACCGCGAGTCAAAAACCTGGCTGTCAGAGCAAGATGGGCCGATTGTGGATGTAGCTACGCTACTGGCGCGCTGTGCGTACTTTGCGCTCACACCTGTGCAGGCGCAGGATGTGCTCGCCGAAGTGGTGACGGCCGTGACAGGCTGGAAAACGCTGGCACTCAGCGTGGCAGTAGGACTCAAAGTGAACGAAGTGAATGACTTTGCGCACGCCTTCGATCCGCCGTAAATAGACCCTGTAGCGATGCAAAAACCTCTTTAGCAAAGCTTAAGCCGCAGTCGAATATCATCACTGCACATGTTCAAATTCTTCGAATCCCGCATCGGCAGCATTGCCACCCCTTCAGAATCTTCCAGTAGCGGCCCGCCACCGGGCCTGGTGGCGTTTTACTGGCATTTTGTTAAGCAAACACGTGGCTTGTACGCGCTGATGCTGGTCACAGGGCTGTTTGTGGCCTTGATCGACACGCTTATCCCTGTGTTCATTGGCCGCATGGTAGGCCTGATGACGGCCAAAGAGCCTGCGCAGGCATTGCAAGAGCAAGGGCCTGTGCTGCTGGGTATAGCAGTGGCTATTACGCTGCTTAAACCCGCGTTGGTGCTGCTAGACAGCATGGTGCGCAACAACGCGGTGATACCAGGGGCCACCACGCTGATACGCTGGCAAAGCCACTGGCATGTGGTGCGCCAGAGCGGGCCATTTTTTCAAAACGATTTTGCCGGGCGCATTGCCAACCGGGTGATGAACACAGCCAACGCGCTGCGCGAGAGCGTGGTGGCCACCGTGCGCGCGGTGTGGTACATCGTGGTGTATGGCATCAGCGCACTGTCGCTGATGCTGGTGTTTGACTGGCGCTTGGCCCTGCCCATGCTGTGCTGGCTGACAGGTTATGTTTTGTTTTTGCGCTATTTCGTGCCGCGCATGCGTGACTTGTCGCGCGTGAGCAGCGAGGCGCGGTCCATGGTGATGGGCCGCGTGGTAGACAGCTACACCAACATCATGACGGTCAAGCTGTTTTCGCGTGCGCGTGACGAAGATGCCTATGTGCGTGAAGCCATTGACGAGCACAGAGACAAAATTGCAGCCCACATGCGCATGACCACGCGTTTTATGTTTACGCTGAATGTGCTGAACGTATTGCTGCTGGTCAGCACAGCGGGCACCAGCCTGTGGCTGTGGCAAGCCGGGCATATCACTGCCGCCGTGGTGGCCACCTGCCTGCCGCTGGTCTGGCAAATCGCCAATATGGCCGGCTGGGTGAGCTGGGAAGTCTCAGGCATTTTTGAAAACGTGGGCGTGGTGCAAGAGGGCATCCAAACCATTGCCGTGCCACACACTTTGGTAGACACACCCACTGCCACCGAGCTGACAGTGCCCCACGGTGATATTGTGTTCAAGCAAGTCAACTTCAGTTATGGCCAAGCCGCCACTGGGGGCCGCGCCGTGCTGCAAGGCCTTAACTTGCACATACGCCCCGGCGAGCGCGTAGGCTTGGTGGGCCGCTCAGGCGCAGGTAAATCTACCTTGGTCAATTTGCTGCTGCGCTTTTATGATGTTGAAAACGGCAGTATCACCATAGACGGGCAAGACCTGCGCGGTGTGACGCAAGAAAGCCTGCGCGCAGCCATTGGCATGGTGACGCAAGACACCTCGCTACTGCACCGCTCTATTGCCGCCAACATTCGGTATGGCCACCCTGGCGCAACCGATGCACAGGTAGAACTTGCGGCCAAGCAAGCACATGCGCACGACTTTATCGCTGAACTGCGCGACTGGACAGGCCGCACTGGCTACCAAGCCCACGCAGGTGAACGCGGCGTCAAACTCTCAGGCGGGCAACGCCAGCGCGTAGCCCTAGCACGGGTGATTTTGAAAAACGCCCCTATCTTGATATTGGACGAAGCCACCTCAGCACTGGACAGCGAGATTGAAGCTGCGATTCAAGAGCAGCTGGTCACACTCATGCAAGGCAAAACGGTCATCGCCATTGCCCACCGCTTAAGCACTATCGCCCGCATGGATCGGCTGGTGGTGATGGACGCGGGCCGCATAGTTGAGCAGGGCACCCACCATGAACTGCTGGCCTTGGGCGGGCAATACGCCAAGCTGTGGCAGCGCCAGTCGGGTGGTTTTTTGGCAGATGATTTGGAAGATCAGGTCGCGCAAGCCGCCTAGTGCTGATGCCCGTGCTCACCATGCACATGCTGGTGGTTAATTTCTTCTTCAGTGGCAACGCGCACCGACAGCACTTTTAAATCAAATCGCACATCTTTGCCCGCCAGCGGATGGTTACCGTCCATGTACACCGTGTCACCTTTGATCTTGGTCACCGTATACACCTGCACGCTGCCATCGTCCGCACGGCCTTCAAGCTGGCCACCCAGCTTTACCCCCGGTGGAAACTGCTTTTTAGGCAGCGTGCGCATCAAGTTATCGTCAACCACACCAAACGCATCGGCAGCTGCCAGGTTTAACGTCACCGCATAGCCGGCCTCTTTGCCTTCTAAGGCTTCTTCAATTTTAGGCAACGTGTTGCCGTAGCCGCCGTGTAAATACACTGCAGGCTTGCCGCTGTTTTCAATCGGCTTGCCGTTGGCCTCGGTCAATTTGAACTGCATGGTCACAGCGGTGTTTTTTTCGATTTTCATAATTTCAATTTCAATAATTTTTGGACGTAGATTTATATCTGCAACGCGGCAGATTATCCCGCTTTAATCACGTCCACCATACGCTGCGCGCAGGCCTGCGCCTGCTGCGCGTTACTCGCCTCTACCATCACGCGCACCAATGGCTCGGTACCGCTGGGGCGGATGAGCACGCGACCTGTTTGGCCTAGCTCAGCTTCTATGGCTTTCACCATCGCGTCTAATTGTGGAGTTTTCCAATTTTGATCTTTTTGCAAGCGAATGTTGATCAGCGTTTGTGGGAAGAGCGTGACGTCTTGCAGCATCTGCGCCATGGTCTTGCCACTGCGCTGCACCGCCTGCAGCACTTGCAGCGCGCTGATGATGCCGTCGCCTGTGGTGTGTTTGTCTAGCGCCAGCAGGTGGCCCGAGCCTTCGCCGCCTAAGAGCCAGCCGCGTTTTTCCAGCTCTTCCAGCACATAGCGGTCACCTACCTTAGCGCGTACAAACTCTACACCGCGTGCTTTTAAGGCCAATTCTACGGCCATGTTAGTCATTAACGTACCGACAACTCCGGGGACTTTTTCACCGCGCTCAAGGCGCTCGGCTACCATCATGTACAGCACCTCGTCGCCGTTGAACAGCCGGCCCGTGGCATCGACAAATTGCAGTCTGTCTGCATCACCATCCAAGGCGATGCCGTAATGCGCTTTATGGTCTTTGACCGCTTGCACCAAAGCTGCAGGGTGGGTAGCGCCCACGTCTTTGTTGATGTTCAAGCCATCGGGCGCACAGCCGATGGCGATAACTTCAGCGCCCAGTTCGTGGAACACTTTGGGCGCAATATGATAGGCCGCGCCGTGCGCACCATCAACTACGATTTTGAGACCTTTTAAACTCAAGTCACTGGCAAAGGTGCTTTTGGCAAATTCAATATAGCGGCCGGCTGCGTCGTCCAAGCGGCGGGTTTTGCCTAAATCGGCACTGCTGGCCCACACAGGCGGCTCTTGCACTGCGGCCTCGACTACTACCTCCCACGCATCGGGCAGTTTGGTGCCTTGGGCGCTAAAAAACTTAATGCCGTTATCTGCAAACGGGTTATGGCTGGCGCTGATAACGACACCCAAGCTAGCACGCATCGCTCGGGTCAGATACGCCACGCCGGGTGTGGGCAAAGGGCCTAGCAAGATCACATCCACGCCGGCAGAATTAAAACCGCTCTCCAAAGCGCTCTCCAGCATGTAGCCCGAGATGCGGGTGTCTTTGCCAATCACCACGGTAGGCTTAGGGTCTGTTTTGCGCAGCACACGGCCTACAGCGTGGGCTAGTTTGAGCACAAAATCAGGGGTGATAGGTGCTACACCTACGGTGCCGCGCATGCCGTCAGTGCCAAAATATTGTCTCGTCATTTTTTATCCTAGGATGTTCTTATCAATTGCACTTAAAGCTGGGGGCATGCTACCAAATCATGCTGCAAGCTATTTTGGTAAAGAAATATGCCCATAGTCCAAGTATTTATTGCTCAAGCAGCTATTATATTCATAGCTTGAGGGGTTTTGGTAAGTTGCAGATTAGTCGCCTGCCACACAGCCAGCGCCTGCGCAGTCTCGCGCACATCGTGCACGCGCACCACGCTGGCACCGCGCTGCACTGCCAGCAGGGCTGCCGCCACGCTGGGCACCATGCGATCAGCCGCGTCCAGCCCTGTCACCGCACCCAGCGACGATTTGCGTGACCACCCCGCCAAGATCGGATACCCCAAACCAGCCAGCTCGGCCTGCCTGGCCAGCAGCCTAAAGTTTTGCGCCACGGTTTTGCCAAAACCAATACCGGGGTCTAGCATGATGCGCGCAGACAGCAGCGGGTGGGTTGTCGATGTTTTACCGATCAAATCACCTTGTAGTCCAAGTAAATACTGCTCAAGCAGCTCACAAAATGATAGTATTTCAGTTTTAACTTGCACCACCACATCAGTGCAATCCATGGGCTCGGTTTGCATAGTTAGTGGGTTGCGGTGCATGTGCATCAGCACTAGGCCACACTGCGGGTAGCGCGCTACCACCGCGTGCGCGCCGGGTTGCCGCAGCGCCCAAATGTCGTTGATGATGTCCACGCCCATGTCCAGCGCGGCTTGCATGACCTGCGGTTTGTAGGTGTCTACCGATACTGCCACACCCAGCTGCAGCGCAGCCTGCAGCACCGGCAGCACCCGGCGCAGCTCTTCGTCCAGCGGCAGGGGCTGTGCGCCGGGCCGCGACGACTCGCCGCCAATGTCCAGCATATGCGCCCCGTCTTTAACCAGCCGCTCACAGTGCGCAATCGCCTGCTGGCTACTAGCGTGCTGCCCGCCATCAGAAAATGAATCAGGCGTTACATTGACAATCCCCATGATGCGGGGCTGTGACAGGTCAATTTGAAAACGGCTGGTGTGCCAAAGCGGTTGGTGCATGAACTTGATTTTAATGAAAGAGCCTGAACACGCTAATTTCGCTTTATTTCAACTAATTTTTAACTAAATTGAATCGAAAACCTCATCAAAACTGATGAAGACCTCCCCAGTTTATGGGATGCGCAATTGCCGCATAACTTTTAACATCGCTAACGTCAGGTTACCAAATTACACCATTTGCGTGAAATTGTCACCTGCACTACTTAATTTGGAGGCATTATGAATTGGCAATTGAATAGCTTAAACACCGCACTGTCCGCTGTGCTGGTTAGCGCCACTCTGGCGCTGAGCGCATGCGGTGGTGGGGGTGGCGCCAGTAGCTCGACACCTGTTGACCCCAACGGCAGTATGCCCACAAACACACCCACTACCGGCAGCCCCGCTGAGCCTGAAACAGTAGCTCTGACCGGCGTAGTTGCAGACGGTTTAATTCAGGGTGCCAGCGTTTGCTATGACTTGAACGACAACAGTAAATGCGATGCTGGTGAACCAGACTCTAGCGGCACCGGAGCCGACGGCAAATACACCCTCAGCGTGCCCGCGTCTAGGGCCGGTAAACACGCAGTGATTGCCAACGTGCCTGTGGGCGCTGTGGACTCCGATACAGGCACCGTCACCGTGGCCTACGGCTTAAAAGCACCGCCCCAAACTGATGTAGCACAATCTATATTTGTAAGCCCCATCACCACGATAGTGCAAGAGGTGATGCGCGCATCCGGTGCGACCAATCCGGCTGCAGCTATAGCCCAAGTTAAAACCGAGCTGGGCATGCTCAATTCACCACTGGATAACTTTGTTGCCCAGCGCACCAGCAGCGACCCCGCTGTGGTAGCCGATGCCAACCGCAATGGCAAATTTGCCCAGGTCATTACAAAAATTAAGCAAGACGTAGGTGTCATCGCTAACTCAGCCAATGTGCCTGAAGATCAGCGCGAAGCCTTACTCAGCGTTGTTGTAATTAACAACCTGCCTAGACTGGCGGATGTAGTTGCCAACCAAGGCACGCAAACTACGGCTGATCTCAGCAGCCAAGTGATTGCCAGCCAAGGTATCACTACACAAACCGTAGCAGGCCAGGCGCAAGTAGCATCTGTAATAGTCAACTCTACGCCAGAACCCACCGCTACAGTGGCGAACGCCGGGCCAGTGCCTTTTGTCACGCTGCGTGATTTTCGTTACCTAGACGCAAACAACTGGTCCTACCGATTGTTCACCAGTGACGACGTAACCCAAAGCGACGGCAAACGCTATTTCAATGAAGTACGCAAAACTATCTCTAGCGGCAACAACTTGCCCTACAACCGCAACGCAGCGTTTTATGTGCCCAGCAGCCAAAGCTGGTACAGCTGCCCCTCAGACGGCTATCGAATTGGCCGCTACACACCCACTAACGCAGCTGGCGAGTCAACCTCAGACTTTTGCCGCACATATACCGACGCATCTAAGCGCACTAATGAAAGTATTGCAGGACAAACCGTTAAAAGCGTTGTCGAGCGTATTCGCGCATCTGGCTTGCCTGGCTATGATACTTGGGGCCCAGCACCTGGTGCCTTAGCCAACCAAAACGCCACCTTCCCAGCGGGATCAGTGCTGCGCTATCAAGTGGTCACAGGCTTGACATCGCCCGATGGTCACAACCTGAACGACAAAGTGCGGGTATTTAAAAACACCAACGAATCCGTATTTGAAAAATGGCCGTTTGCTGCCGGTCTCGATGAAATGATTCAGTATTTTCCCGGTGTCTTAGCAGGTGGCGCTGGCGGTGGTGCCACCACTGATGGCCTTGGTCAAATTCCTGATGCCAGCGTGACCGACACCACCTTACAAAAAGTTAAAAACTTCCGTGTGTCATTTCAAGCTACCAGCCCCACTGCTGGCAACGCAGTCTTCTACCAATGCCGTCGTAACTTAGCCCCACCTGCAGGTAATGGTTTTACCAACTGCGTTGGTACCAACGGCCAGGTAATGCTCAACACCACCTACAGCATCGAAACTTTGGCTGATGCACGCGTAATGCGTTTTGCGGCATACCCTGCCGAGGTAGAAGCCTTCCGAAAATTCCGCCGCACTTATGTAGAGCGTTCAGGCGCAGTGTTTTATGGCTTCAAAGACGTTTTGCAGACCAACACCACCCTGCGTTTGAACCAGCAAGCTTGGGACGCATTACGCGCACAAACTCCAGGTGTTACAGCCCATGTAGACCCTAGCGCGCCTGTCGCTTTAGATTCTGCAAGCTGGCTGCGCGATATGCGCCGTGGTTTTAGCAACAACACCAATACGTTCAGCATCCGCACCATTAACTCAGTAGGCACCACCAGTGGCACCTACTCAGAAGTGCGCGCCACCATTACAAGTGAAAACACCGCCACCAATGTCATCACCTTTGCACGCAACCGTTTGTACCTAGTCGCAGGCACATGGAAAAATGCCGATGCTCCTGACAATCAGTGCGCAAGCAATGGTGTCAACATTGGCGTTTGGAACAGTAATCCACGTAGCAGCACTTTTTGCGGTATCAGCAGCGACACAACTACGTCGTTCGACAGCGACTTAAGCGGTAAAAGTATTTCTGCAGTGTTGTCCGACATGCGCCTGTATGGCAGCTTTGACTTTGGCCGTGACTACAGTACCTATGGTCCTTTGGTGGATGCCACCTTAAATGCAAACGACCCATGGTACCCAACGTTTATCGCTGCGGTCTTCCCAGCAGGTTCTAAGCTGCGCTACCAAGCCAGTACCTTAACCAGCACATCGCCGTCCATCGGCACAGGCAATGACTCGTTGGTTCTGAATGGAACTGTCAGCTACGCCACCCTGAGCGCGTTAACTGCAGCTTACACCGGCGGCTTCGCAGGCGCACTTTTGAACGGCGCCACTACATTGGGTATAACCAGCTACCAAAGCAACACTACGGTAGCCGCTGGCACGACAGGGCAAAAACGCATCCGTGTTGCGTTTGAGCCTAATACCAGCAACGCCAAGTTTTACCTTTGTGATCAAAGCAGCAGCACCACGTTCACTACGGGCTGTGTTGCCACGCTAGACACCACTTATAGCGTGACCACCATTGCTGGTAAAAACGTACTTCAATTCGCTGCACATCCAGAGTGGATAGAAAAGAACCGTGGCACCTACACCTTGCTGGCCGAGCACAACGGAAGCGTGTACTACGGTGGCAAAGACATCGTGGGCTACAAAAACTACGGACAGCGTTTGAACCAAGCTGCCTATGAGGCTATCTTCAATATCTTTGGCATCACCTTGCCTGCACAGACACCTACTGCACCGTAAATAAGCCACTTCCAACATCGCCCCGTTAGGTTTTTCGCCTAATGGGGCTTTTTTATAACAAAACGCAGCCGAAGCTGCGTTTTTTATTTGCTAAAAATATTCAAGCTGCCGTAGGCGCCGGGTTAATCACCGGTGCACCACCTGATCCACCGCCGTCGCCACCTGCGGGCGGCGTGCGTGGGGTCCAGTCTTTGGGCGCTGTGGGCGGACGGCCTGCCATGATGTCGTCTAGCTGGGTCATGTCGATGGTTTCCCATTCGAGCAGGGCTTTGGCCATGGCGTGCATTTTGTCGCTGTTGTCTTCAATAAGTTTGCGCGCCAAGGCATATTGGCTGTCAATAATTTTGCGCACCTCGGTGTCCACCTTTTGCATGGTGGACTCGCTCATGTTGGTGGTCTTGGTCACGCTGCGGCCCAGGAAGACTTCACCTTCATTCTCGGCGTACACCATGGGGCCTAGGGCCTCGGTCATGCCGTAGCGGGTGACCATGTCGCGCGCAATGGACGTAGCGCGCTCAAAGTCGTTGCTGGCACCGGTGGTCATTTGGTTCATGAACACTTCTTCGGCAATGCGGCCACCAAACAGCATGGCAATTTGGCTGAGCATAAACTCTTTGTCGTAGCTGTAGCGGTCTTGCGACGGCAGGCTCATCGTTACGCCCAGCGCGCGGCCGCGTGGGATGACGGTGACTTTGTGCACCGGGTCGCACTTGGGTAGCAAGCGGCCAATCAGCGCGTGACCTGACTCGTGGTAGGCCGTATTGCGGCGCTCTTCCTCGGGCATGATCATGCTCTTGCGCTCAGGGCCCATCAAGATTTTGTCTTTGGCTTTTTCAAAGTCCTGCATCTCCACCACACGGGCGCTGCGGCGTGCGGCCATCAGTGCGGCTTCGTTGCACAGGTTGGCCAAATCAGCACCGCTCATGCCGGGCGTACCGCGCGCAATGATGTTGGCGCTAACGTCTTGGCCCAAGGGTACTTTGCGCATGTGCACATTCAAGATCTGCTCACGGCCACGGATATCGGGCAGCGTTACGTACACTTGGCGGTCAAAACGGCCTGGGCGCAGTAATGCAGCGTCCAAAATGTCAGGGCGGTTGGTGGCGGCCACCACGATCACGCCAACGTTGGTTTCAAAGCCGTCCATCTCCACCAGCATTTGGTTGAGGGTTTGCTCGCGCTCGTCGTTACCACCGCCTAGGCCTGCGCCACGTTGGCGGCCCACGGCATCAATCTCGTCGATAAAAATAATGCAGGGTGCATTCTTTTTGGCGTTGTCAAACATGTCGCGTACGCGCGATGCGCCCACGCCGACAAACATTTCTACAAAGTCTGAGCCTGAGATTGAGAAGAAAGGCACTTTGGCCTCACCTGCAATCGACTTGGCAAGCAAGGTTTTACCCGTGCCCGGAGGGCCCACCAGCAACAGACCACGTGGAATGCGGCCACCCAGCTTTTGAAAGCGCGCAGGGTCTTTCAAAAAGTCTACGACTTCTTTAACTTCTTCTTTGGCCTCGTCGCAGCCTGCCACATCGGCAAAAGTCACGGTGTTGGTGTTTTCGTCTAGCAAGCGGGCTTTAGACTTACCAAAGCTGAACGCACCGCCTTTGCCGCCGCCTTGCATTTGGCGCATAAAGTACACCCACACGCCAATCAGCAGCAGCATAGGGCCCCAGCTGATCAAAATGGTCATCAACAATGAGGGCTCCTCGCGGCCCTTCACGTCAAACTTTACGCCGTTGGCAATCAAATCGCCCACCAAACCACGGTCTAGGTAGGTAGCGTTGACACGGATTTTTTTGCCTTCAGTGGTGATGGCCACAATCTCTCCGCCTGCACCACCATCGGGCACCATGGCCTCTTTGATGCGTTTGGAGCGAACTTCCTCCAAAAACTCAGAGTAAGGCATAGTCGAGCTGGCGCCTGCGCCCTTGCCCTCAAATTGCTTAAACACCGTAAAAAGCACAAGTGCTATGACCAGCCACACGGCGACTTTAGAAAACCATTGGTTATTGTTCAAAACAAACGCTCCACGGGCACATTGCCCTGCATGTACATATGCTCATCATTTTAGGCTTTTCAAGCCGGGTTAAATGCTTTTTAGCGGTATCACGCCCCTTCGTAGGGCTATTGACTGTTGCAAGAGTGTGTCAATTTACCGATTTCAGCCCCATACCCACTAAAAAAGTCTCCGACGATTTGTCGCGACTGGCTTTTGGTTTGTAAGGTTTCACCACCTTGAAGGTGGCTTTGAACAGCTTGACCAACGGGTCGTAAGCCCCGCCATGAAACAGTTTAACCACCAGCGCGCCCTCGGGTTTAAGCTGGGTTTGGGCAAAATCTACCGCCAGCTCAATCAAACCTATGATGCGGGCGGCGTCTGCTGAGGCAATTCCTGACAAATTGGGGGCGATATCGCTGACCACCACGTCGACCACGCGCGCAGGGGTGGTTTTAGGTGCCAAATCGGCCTGTAGTCCAAGCATTTGCTGCTCAACTAGCTTCACTTTTGATAGCAACTCATCCAAAGTGCTTTGCTCAGTAAAGTCGCCCAAAATAAACTGCACGCCCTCCACTGGGTCCATCGGCAAGATGTCTAGTGCAATGATGACTCCGTTAAGCGCACCCACAGCCGCCCCAGTGGGCGACAGGCGGCGGCGCACGTACTGGCTCCACGCGCCGGGCGTGCTGCCTAGGTCGACCACCACATGGCCAGGCTTGATAAGCTTAAAAGTTTCGTCAATTTCTTTGAGCTTGTACGCTGCGCGGGCACGGTAGCCCTCTACCTTGGCCAGCTTGACGTAGGGGTCGTTCACATGGTCGTTAAGCCACGATTTATTGACCTTTTTGGATTGAGTTTTAACTTTCACAGTGGCACATTCATAGCATTTAGATGTTGTCAGACCAAGCTGGCCCGCAAGGATTAGAGGGCCATGATGGTCTACAAGCACCTATTAGAGACGATAATTGTCCCATGACCAGAATAGTACTCTCCATCCAAGACCGAAAAGCCCACCGTGCAGACGCGCACCACCTTGACCCAGTGGTAATGATAGGGGGCGACGGCTTAACGCCCGCCGTCTCCAAAGAGGTGGACAACGCCCTCAAATCCCACGGCCTGATCAAAGTGCGCGTGCTGGGCGATGACCGAGAAGCGCGCCTAGGCTACTACGACACCCTGGCCGACGAGCTGGGCGCTGCACAAATTAACAGCATTGGCAAACTGCTGGTGCTGTGGCGGCCAAAAGCAGAAAAAGTCAAAGTAGTCGACGAAGACCGCATGTCCGGCCCCAAAGACGTAAAAATCTTAAAGTACGCCAGCCGTGGCGGCCAAAAGCCTGAGGTGAAAATTTTGCGCGTCTTGGGTAACCAACGCCTCACACGTGGTGGCACGGTCAAGCGGGCTAAAGTAAAACAAAAGTCTATCAAGAAGTCTTCGCAGGGCTAAGGTTTTTTAAGAATCTTTGAACGCAGAGGGCGCGAAGGTTTCGCAAAGGACGCAGAAGAAAACCAAAAAAATACAAAAATTTATAGGGTAAAGTTATTTTTTGTATTCTTTTCTCTTTTTTGCGCCCTTTGCGAAACCTTCGCCCTCTGCGTTCAAAAACTCTTCTCAAAAGCTAGAAAATCCTTGAATTCATATCTTCAGCACACACATTAGCCCATATGAACAATCCGCTTTTAGACTTTACCGACCTCCCCCAATTCGCCATCATCACTCCCGCGCACGTAGCGCCTGCGGTGGAGGTGCTTTTAAAAGAGGCTAATGCAGCGCTAGAAAAAGTAACTGCTGCAGACTTTCCTGCGGATTGGAAGGCCATGTCTGCTGCGCTAGATGTGCCAACCGAAAAACTAGGCCGTGCTTGGGGCGCTGTAAGCCACCTGAACAGCGTGGCCGATTCGCCTGAGCTACGCGCGGCTTACAACGCATCGCTGCCTGTTGTGACCGAATTTTGGACGCGCCTGGGCTCAGACGAGCGCTTGTATGCCAAATACAAGGCGATGGATGTATCTCGGCTCAACACCGAGCAAGCCAAGGCCCACAGCAACGCCATGCGCGGCTTTCAATTAGGTGGCGCTGACCTGCAAGGCACAGCCAAAGAACGCTTTGCCGCCATCCAGGAACGCCAAGCCGAGATTGGCCAAAAGTTCAGTGAGAACACCCTGGACAGCACCGAGGCTTTTACCTACTTTGCCAAGGCTGACGAGCTGGCTGGCGTGCCTGCCGACGTGGTGCACACCGCGCGCGAGGCGGCTAAAACCCAATTTGAAAAAGACGGCACACCCGATGATGCAGCGCTGCACAAGCTGACGCTCAAAATGCCGTGCTACCTGCCCATCATGCAGTTTGCCACCAGCAGCAAGCTACGCGAGGTGCTGTACAAAGCCAACACCACCCGCGCGTCTGAGCTGTTTGAAGTGGACGGTAAACCGCGCACCGAGTTTGACAACAGTGCTGTCTTGCGTGAGATTGTGGCGCTGCGACAAGAAGAATCTAAGCTGCTTGGCTACGCCAATTTTGCCCAGGTATCAGTCGTGCCCAAGATGGCCGATTCACCTGAGCAAGTCATCACCTTTTTGCGCGACTTAGCGCGCCGTGCTCGGCCATTTGCACTGAAAGACGTGGCAGATTTGCGCGACTTTGCAACCACAAATCTGAGTCTTGCCAACCCGCAGCCATGGGATTGGTCTTTCATTGGCGAAAAGCTTAAAGAAGCTCGCTACAGCTTCAGCGAGCAAGAGGTGAAGCAATACTTCACAGCGCCCAAGGTGCTAGCGGGTTTGTTCAAAATTATCGAAACTTTGTTTGAAGTAGCCATTGTTAAAGACAAAGCCCCGGTGTGGAATGACAAGGTAGAGTTTTACGCTCTGCAGCGAAAAGACACGAGCGGTGTGAGCAAAACCATCGCCCAGTTTTACCTAGACCAGCCCGCCCGCACCGGCAAGCGCGGTGGCGCGTGGATGGACGATGTACGCGCCCGCTGGCTGCGCCCTGACACGGGTGCGCTGCAAACGCCTGTTGCACACCTGGTGTGCAACTTTGCCGACGGCGCTGTCATCGATGGGGTGGGCAAACCCGCCCTGCTAACGCACGACGACGTCACCACCCTATTCCACGAATTTGGCCACGGCCTGCACCACATGTTGACGCAGGTGAACGAACGTGATGTATCAGGCATTAGCGGCGTAGAGTGGGACGCAGTCGAGCTGCCCAGCCAGTTTATGGAAAACTTTTGTTGGGAATGGGATGTGCTCAAACACATGACCGCGCACGTTGACACCGGTGCGCCGCTACCGCGCGCACTGTTTGACAAAATGCTGGCCGCCAAAAACTACCAAAGCGGCCTGCAAACCCTGCGTCAAGTCGAATTTGCGTTGTTTGACATGTTGCTGCACCAAGACGCACCCTCCGACGGCGGCGATGCGCTGGCCGTGCTAAAAGCAGTGCGCGACGAGGTGGCCGTGCTACCTGCCCCGGCCTATAGCCGCGCGCCGCACACCTTTGGGCATATCTTCTCGGGCGGCTACGCCGCAGGCTACTACAGCTACAAATGGGCCGAGCTTTTGTCTGCCGATGCCTACGCAGCTTTTGAAGAAAGCGCCAGTGGCGGTACGCCATCGGCTAATATGGCGGCTGGCCAGCGCTATCGCCAAGAGATTTTAGAAGTCGGCGGCAGTCGGTCAGCCATGGACAGCTTTAAAGCGTTTAGAGGGCGCGAGCCACAAATTGACGCACTGCTGCGCCACCAAGGCATGGCTTGATACTGATGGCCTAACACCCGCACAAAGGACAGACGATGAAGATGAAAACCACACTGCTAGTTACTGCCGCCCTGCTTTGCCTTGGCAGCGCGTCATTCATGTCTCAAGCCCAGCAGCTGTACCGCATCGTCGGGCCTGATGGCAAAGTCACTTTTTCTGACCAGCCGCCAGCAGCTGCCAGCAACGCCAAAGTCACTACGGGCCGTGGCGGCACTTTTGCCGACAGCGGTGGCAACGGTGCCTTGCCGTCTGAGTTGCGCCCTATCGTGTCGAAATTCCCCGTTACCCTGTACACCTCTAAAGACTGCGCCCCCTGCAGCTCTGGGCGCAGTATGCTCAGCGCACGCGGCGTGCCCTTTACTGAAAAGCTGGTCGACACTAACGAGGACAACGACGCCTTTAAACGCCAGACAGGTAGCAACACACTGCCCGTGGCCAGCGTGGGCGGGCAACAGATGCGGGGCTTTAACGAAGGTGAATGGGGGCAATATCTAGATGCCGCCGGTTACCCTAAAGCCTCCGTACTGCCTGCAAGTTATCGCAACCCTGCGCCTACGCCCATGGTGGCCAAAGTTGCACCACCTGCACCCGCTGCATCTGCACCACCAAGCGTGAAAGACATTGCACCAGCCAGCGCCAATAAAGGCATTGCGTTTTAATCTGTCGGCCCAACAGCTATTATTTTCATAGCTATAGAAGTAATAGATACTTGGACTACGAGGCTAAATAGCCTCCAAAACACTTAGATTGTTGTATCTACTCAGCTTGTATTCTCTGGCTGAGCCAAGCGCCGACAATTTGTGACAACTTTGGAGTCGAGGGTGTAAAAAAATAGCTACTATTAAATGAATTCGTTTTTTGATAAGAATGATTTCGATCTATTTTTCACATGAATCGCACAACTCAGTCTGACAAAGCACCTGTAGCTCCGCAAGATTTTGCAGCCGTGTTATCCCCTCAAAGCGCACCTGAGCCCGCTCCTTTAGAACTTAGTGCCACCTCGCAGTTAACAACTGGCCTGTCACTACTGAGCGCCGCACTTCTAGCGGCATGCGGCGGCGGTTCGCAGCCTGGCGAAACCTTTCAGTCATCAAGCCCCAATCTAGGCCCAGCAACAAACCCAACGCTCAGCCCTACTACGCCAAGCAGTACCACTAGCACCGAATTACCAGCAGGTTCTACCCCTTCACCAAGCCCGGCTCCGCCCGTTACTTCAGCTAGCGGCTTCAATAACTACCCTTTAGCCACAAGTGATGCCCAAGCTGCAAGGTTTTTGATGCAAAGCCAATTTGCAGTCAGTCAAACCGAGCTAGCTGAATTACGCAGCGGTACATATGCTGTTTATTTACAAAAGCAGTTTGCAAAACGTTTGGGGCAACTAGGCTGGGATTGGCTGGAGAGCAGAGGCTACTCTACAGCCGACAAGTACGGCTATGTGTATACGCCGTGGCCCGCAGACTACATGGTGTGGAGTCAGCTCTTTGCGGCGCCAGACTCTATGCGCAAAAGATGCGCGCTGGCTTTGTCGGAATTTTTTGTAGTGTCGATGCAAAACACCACAGCGAGTTTTTTGTGGCGCGGCCACGCGTTTACCCATTACTGGGACACACTGGCTACAAATGCCTTTGGTAATTTTAGAAAACTACTTGAGGACATCACACTCAACCCAGCCATGGGCCACTTCTTAAACACTAAAGGCAACCAAAAAGAAGATGGCAAAGGCAGGCAAGCTGATGAAAACTACGCGCGCGAGGTGATGCAACTATTCACCATCGGTTTGAATCAACTAAAGTTAGACGGTACAGAACAACTAGACGGCAATGGCAAGCCCATACCTACCTACGCATTGAACGATGTCACTAATTTATCCAGAGTTTTTACAGGCTACGACCTTGACAATGCGCAAGGTAAAAACAGCGTGGACATCATTGATGCCAACAACCGCGTCACAGGCAATAAAGTAGATTCTAAAGAATCAGTGCAGCGCCCTATGGTGCTGGACGAGTCAAAGCACTCGACTTTAGAAGCTACCTTTTTAGGCACCACCATACCTGCTGGCACACAGGGTGCCGCCGCGCTAAAAATCGCACTAGACGCCCTGTTTAATCACCCCAATGTAGGCCCATTTTTTGCAAAACAAATGATCCAGCGGCTAGTCACCAGCAACCCCAGCCCAGCGTATGTAGCGCGCGTGGCCAGCGCATTTAACAACAATGGCGCGGGAGATCGGGGTGATATGAAAGCGATATGGACTGCCATATTGCTAGACGATGAAGCCCGAGGCCCCCAAGGCCTTACTGACCCAAGTTTTGGTAAGTTGCGCGAACCCATGCTGCGCTTTACCCAATGGGGAAGAACATTTGGAATTAAATCGGCGCAAGGTTCTTGGAAAGTTTTTGACACCTCCAACTCAGACCGCCTTGGCCAAGCGCCTTTGCGAGCACCTTCGGTATTTAATTTTTTCAGGCCGGGTTATGTTCCGCCCAACACCCCGCTGGCTGCCAGCAAAACTCCTGCACCAGAGTTTCAGTTAGTCAACGAACTCTCCGTGTGCAACTACCTTAACTTTATGACCATAGTCATCAACTGGCAGGGCCTGCCGGTGTACGACGCCGACAAAAGGTACATTGATGCAGCCGTTGAATCGTTTGATATTTCTGTCGATTACAGCAAAGAGATAGCTATAGCAGAGGATGCTGTCAAACTCGTTAACAGGCTAAATTTGCTTTTGTGCGCAGGCCAACTCTCGCAAGCTTCTATCGATCTCATGGTGCAAGCACTCAATAGCAAGCCCCTCACCCAAGGCAGTCCTGAAGCCGAAAAATCTTCGCGTGTGCGAGGCGCTATCTTTATGGTGATGGCTGCCAATGAATACTTAATTCAAAAGTAATTTATGACTCCCTACAAGTCCTCATCTTCATCGCGCAGAAAGTTTTTACTTCAATCTGCCAACCTTGCGCTGACAGGTGCTGGCTTGCCCGTGGCATTAAATTTAGCAGCGATGGGCCAAGCCGCGGCTTTCAACGCTAACGATTACAAGGCTTTGGTTTGCATATTTTTGGCGGGCGGCAATGACCAAGACAATACGGTGGTGAGCTACGACGCTGAAAGCTACAACGCCTACAAGGCAGCTCGAGGTCAAATCGCTCTAGACCGCCAAGCCATCCTGCCACTGGGTGGTGTGTCAGACGGCTCAAGCCGCCAATACGGCTTGCACCCAGCGATGACGGGTATGCAGGGCCTGTACCAGTCTGGCAAAGCGGGTATTGTGCTGAACGTAGGCCCTCTGGTCGCCCCTTTGAACAAAGCGCAATACCTTGACCAAAGCGGAAAATTCCCACGACCACCACAACTTTTCTCACACAACGACCAAGCCGCAGTTTGGCAGTGTGGTGAGCCTGAGGGTGCCACCATAGGCTGGGGCGGGAGAATGGGTGATTTGGCGCTGGCAGGCAATGCAGGTGCTTCAACATTTACCTGCATTTCGTTGGCTGGTAACACGGCCTATTTAGCAGGTAAATCAGCGGTGATGTACCAAGGCAGTGCAGGTACTGGCTCGGTCAGAATCAACGCTGCGTACGATCGGTCATTCGATTCAACTTACATCGCCTCAGCAGTGTCCCAGCTCATTCAAAAGCCCAGCGCCCACGTATTAGAAAACGAATACAGCAAGGTGACCCAACGTGCCATGGCAGCCGAAGCCGCCGTTGCTCGGGCTATTGCTACGGGTGATGCTGCTAATGGCAGAGATGGCAGCGGCAACGCCACTAACCCCAAGTTTGCCCCTTTTACCGCCGCAGTGCTCAACAACAACGAACTCTCCTCAGCGCTTGAAATGGTGGCACGCATCATTGCGGGCAGAAATTTGCTTGGCGCGAAGCGGCAAGTTTTCTATCTAGCGGCTGGTGGCTTTGACTTGCATGACAATTTAGTTGCCGGACAGCAAAAAAACATGCATGGTTTAAGTAACGCACTCACAGCGTTTTACGAAACCACCAAATTGCTAGCTATCGACAGCAGTGTCACCACCTTTACCGCATCAGACTTTGGCCGCACGCTCAGCTCTAACGGCGATGGATCAGACCACGGCTGGGGTGGCCATCACTTTGTAGTGGGCGGCGCAGTGGATGGGGGCAAGATGCATGGCTACGCACCACCCGTTGGAGCAGGTAATCTAGCAGATGGTGTCGATGCATGGCAAGTGGGCCAAGGGCGCTTATTACCCACCACATCGGTCGATCAATATGCTGGCACCTTAGCAAAATGGTTTGGCGTGGAGGATACCGAGCTGAACGGTATTTTCCCAAACTTAAAAAATTTCTATGGGCAAACCCAAAGCGGTATTACCTACCCGCGCACATTGAGTTTTATGAAGCTTAGCTAGAAAAATTCAGTGTCTTCACGCCGCTGGAAGTCCCCAGCAAACACACCTGCGCTTTTTGCAGCGCAAACACACCCACCGTCACCACACCGGGCCATTGGCTGACCTGCATTTCAAACGTTACCGGGTCTTTGATTTGCAAACCCAGTACGTCGATGATGTGTTGGCCGTTGTCTGTCACCAGCGGTGTGCCGTCTTTCAAACGCACTTTTGCACTGCCGCCCAGCGCGGTAAATTGGCGCATCAGCTGCGCTGCAGCCATGGGTATCACTTCGACCGGCAGCGGGAATGCACCCAGCACATTCACCAGCTTAGACTCGTCCGCAATGCAGACAAAGCGCTTGGCTGTGGCGGCCACAATCTTCTCGCGGGTGAGCGCCGCGCCACCGCCTTTGACCATATGGCCTGCGTGATCGATCTCATCTGCCCCGTCGATGTAGACACTCAATTGGGTCACCTCGTTGCTGTCAAACACCTTAATACCCGCTGCTATCAGCAGATTAGTCGATGCAACAGAGCTGCTGACAGCACCTTTGATATCGTTTTTCATCGTCGCCAGCGCGTCGATAAACTTATTCACCGTAGAGCCCGTGCCTACGCCTACAATTTCACCTTTGACCACATACTGCAATGCGGCTAGGCCTACTTGGGTTTTGAGTTCGTCTTGTGTCATGTTTTCCTAAGCTGGTAATTTTGCGGGACGGCCCCAACGTGCGCGTTTGCTCTGTCCCCAACTAATTAAGTGTATCCAATGTCTCTTGTCCCTTACGCCCTAGCCCGCCCCTTTTTATTTGGCCTTGACCCAGAAGCCGCGCATGACCTGACCATGGGCAGCATTGCGCGCACCCAGTGCACGCCGCTGGCCTGGGCCTACACGCAGGCGCGGGTAAGCGACCCGGTCACTGTGGCAGGCCTGCAGTTTCCTAACCGCGTCGGCCTGGCCGCCGGGCTAGACAAAAACGCCCGCTGCATTGACGGTCTGGGTGCAATGGGTTTTGGTTTTGTCGAAGTAGGCACCGTCACGCCGCTAGCACAGCCTGGCAACCCCAAGCCGCGCATGTTCCGCTTGCCGCAGCACAACGCTTTGATTAACCGTTTGGGCTTTAACAATGGCGGCTTAGATGCTTTTGTAGCCAATGTGAAGAAGTCACAATTTCATAGCAAACTATCTAATAAATACGTGGACTCCAGGATGATTTTGGGTCTAAATATCGGTAAAAACGCTGCTACACCCATTGAGAACGCTACCAGCGATTACTTAACTTGCCTGACCGGTGTGTACCCGTATGCCGACTACATCACCGTCAACATCAGCTCGCCCAACACCAAAAACCTGCGCGCCTTGCAAAGCGACGAGGCGCTAGATGGCCTGCTGGGGGCACTGGCCGCGCGCCGCGTCCAGCTGGCTGACCAGCACACAAAATACAAACCCATTTTCCTAAAAATCGCACCCGATTTAGATGCCGAGCAAATCAAAGTGATTGCTGCCACGCTGCAGCACCACAAAATAGACGGCGTGATTGCCACCAACACCACCTTAAGCCGCGAAGCCGTCAAAGGCCTGCCGCATGCAGATGAAGCTGGCGGTTTAAGCGGCGCGCCCGTGCTGGAAGCTAGCAACGAGGTGATTCGCCAACTGCGTAAAGCCTTGGGCAAAGCGTATCCCATCATAGGTGTAGGTGGGGTAATTACCGCGCAAGACGCAGTGAGCAAAATTAAAGCGGGGGCAGATTTGGTGCAAATCTACACCGGCTTGATCTACAGTGGCCCCGCGCTGGTGAAAGATGCCGCCGGGGCGCTGAAAAATCTGCGTTAATTCGGATTGCATCTGCCATGAATATGGCTCTTTGGCATGTAATTTGCTGTGGTTTAAACTAATATGTTGCCTGTATATCCCCCCTGCAAGCTGGGTTGTAAGGCTTTAAATTAATTTACACGGAGACATTCATATGCTTACTCGACGCACCGCCCTATTGTTGATCAGCGCATTATCGATGACTGGTCTGGCCACAGCTCAGGTTAAATACCCCGATCAACCGGTCAAACTTATCGTCGCACTGCCAGCTGGTGGCAGCGTTGACATGATTGCACGCACGCTGGGCCAGAAGCTTAGCGCAGCGATGGGGCAGCCATTTGTGGTCGACAACCGTGCCGGTGCCTCAGGTCAAATTGGCATGCCATTAGTAGCCAAGGCAGCAGCCGATGGCTACACGCTTGCGGTGTCACCCGCATCCTTTTTGACAACCAATAAAAGTGTCTTCAAAAGTCTGCCTTACGACCCTGAGACAGATTTCGTCCCTGTCTCAAGCTTGGTCAATCAGCCTATGGTGATGATTGTGAAAGACAAGCAAAAATACCCCACCGTGGCGGCGCTGGTCGCAGCAGCTAAGGCTGCACCGGGCAAGATTACTTATGCATCATCGGGCGATGGCAGCCCGCAGCACCTGGGCGGCCTGATGTTTGAAGCGCGCACGCAAACCAAGCTGCTGCACATTCCCTACCGAGGCGGCGCACTGGCCATCAACGACACCATCGCTGGCGTTGTCGACGTGATGTTTGCTGTGATGCCTGAGGCTGTGCCCCATGTGCAGGCAGGCAAGCTGCACGCGCTGGGCGTGATGAGCCCAACGCGCTCTCCCGTGTTCCCGCAGGTGCCCACTATGGCCGAAAGCGGCATTGCCGACATGAACCTGTCCGCTTGGATGGCGCTGCTGGCCCCAGCCAAAACACCGCGCCCAGTGATCGACCAACTCAACCGCGCTGTTCTAGGCGCATTTGATGCTGAGCTTAAGACCAAGCTGGCCGAAAGCGGCATCGAGGTGTCTACCAGCTCACCTGAAGATGTGCAGCGCATGATCGCAAGAGATATCAAGGTGCATGCAGAACTGGTGAAGGCTGCAGGTTTAGTACCACAATAAGTGTGTGTCTTAATGCAAAGTCACGCCCGTCTTGCTTTGAGCAAACTCGCGCGTCACACCAGCGGCTAGTTCCACAATTTTCAAGCCATGAGGTGTCACATCAAACACGCCCAAGTCGGTGATGATGCGGTCAACCACTCCCACACCGGTGAGCGGCAGGGTGCACGAAGGCAAAATCTTCATGTCTTCAGTGCCATCTTTTTTCTTAGCCACGTGTTCCATTAGCACGATCACGCGTTTCACACCGGCTACCAAGTCCATCGCGCCGCCCATGCCTTTGACCATCTTGCCGGGAATCATCCAGTTGGCCAGGTCACCTTTTTCGCTGACCTGCATAGCGCCTAAGATGGACAAGTTAATCTTGCCACCGCGAATCATGGCAAAGCTGTCGTGGCTGCCAAAGATGCTGCTGCCTTTGATGGTGGTCACCGTTTGCTTGCCAGCGTTGATCAGGTCGGCATCAACTTCATCCTCGTTAGGAAACGGCCCAATACCCAGCATGCCGTTTTCACTTTGCAGCCAAACTTCTTTGTCTGCAGGTACAAAGTTAGCCACCAGCGTGGGGATACCGATGCCTAGGTTAACGTAGAAACCGTCTTCGAGTTCGTGGGCCGCGCGTGCGGCCATTTGGTCTTGGCTCCAGCTCATGTTCAAACTCCTTTAGTGTCAGTGACAGTGCGCTTTTCAATACGTTTTTCGGGTGTAGCGTTCAGCACAATGCGGTGCACATAAATGCCGGGCAAGTGAATATCGTCGGGCGCTAGCTCGCCCACTTCCACAATTTCTTCTACTTCGACAATGCACACCTTGCCTGCCATGGCCACTGCGGGGTTAAAGTTGCGCGCAGTCAGGTTAAAACGCAAGTTGCCGCTCTTGTCGGCCACCGCTGCTTTCACTAGCGACAGCTCGGGAACGAGTGCACGCTCCATGACATAGGTTTCGCCATCAAATTCGCGCAGTTCTTTGCCTTCAGCTACCAGCGTACCCACGCCAGTTTTGGTAAAAAATGCTGGGATGCCTGCACCGCCCGCGCGCAGCTTCTCAGCCAGCGTGCCTTGGGGGGTGAATTCCAGCTCAAGCTCTTTGGCCAAGTATTGGCGTTCAAATTCTTTGTTCTCGCCTACGTAGCTTGAGATCATTTTTTTGATTTGGCGGGTTTGCAACAGCTTGCCTAAGCCAAAGTCGTCAACGCCTGCGTTGTTAGAGATAGCGGTGAGGTTTTTTACACCACTGTCTTTGAGGGCATCAATCAACGCCTCAGGAATGCCGCACAGACCAAAGCCACCTACTGCAATCAATTGGCCGTCGCGCGCCACGCCTTCTAGCGCTGCTTTGGCTGATGGATAAATTTTGTTCACTCTCGTCTCCAATAAATAACTATTTCAACCGCGATAAAGCAGTACGAGTTTCAATACTTAGCTTTTTGTAAAACAGACCCATGATTATCGCCCGACGGCCGTGCCCTCAGCCGTGCCATCTGCCGTGCCATCTGCCGTGCTCTGCAGCTGACGTATTGCATCAACTATCGCCTTGCCAAATCCATCGCTAGGTAGCTAGCTTTGAGTTAAAACCTTGCATCTGTTAATCGCTACTTAAGGTCCAGAAGGCTGGAACAGCTTTACAATCAGCTATCGTGTCTTTAAATGTAACATTGGCAACGGCCAATGTGTATTTAACCAGCCTTATGTTTTTAAGCCTACTATCCGACTCCTCTAATTTCCGCTTCACTTTGGTGCTGCGGTTTTTGGTGTTGTGTTTGGGCTTACCGCTCATTGCGGTGCTGTTGTGGGACATCTCGGGCCTTGACCGCACTGTCACAGCTTGGTACGGCAGTGCACAGGGTTTTTATTGGAAAGATAACTACTGGCTGACCGAAATTTTTCATGTGGGCGCACGCCGCATCTGCGTGGCCTTGGCGCTGTATTGCATTGTCGCTATTTGGTTGCCCTTAGGCTGGTGGCGTCAAGCCACCCGGCGCCAGCGCGTATGGCTGGCCTGCAATATTTGGCTGTGCGCTATTGGCATAGCTGCCCTCAAGTCTGCATCGCTCACCAGCTGCCCGTGGGATTTAGCTGAGTTTGGGGCCAAAGGCTTGTATGTTTGGCACTTTGCATCGCAACTGGGTTTCGATGCCAGCTTTGGCGCAGGCATCAGCGCGGACGGTGGCCCAGGGCGGTGTTTCCCGTCAGGCCATGCCTCATCATTTTTTAGTTTTTTACCAGCGTTTTGGTTGATCACTATTTACAACGCGCGGCGCGCCAAACGCTTGCTCATTGTGTGTTGCATAGTCGGGCTGGCGCTGTCTTGGATACAAGTGATGCGCGGGGCACATTACCCTAGCCATTTGCTGTGGACTATGTGGCTATGCTGGGCAGCAGGCACCATTACGGCGCCGCTGCTGCGCACTGCGCCTGCTGCCTCAACTACACCTTTGCCTCAGCCTCTACCACTTCAGCAGCCGTCCTGAAAGCATCGACCGCTGCCGGAAAGCCGCAGTACACACTGGCGTGCATAAAAATCTCTTGTAGCTCTTCTTTGGTCACGCCGTTGTTGAGCGCACCGCGCACATGGATTTTTAGCTCGTGTATTCTGCCCAAGGCAACTAACATCGACACGGTGACAATGCTGCGGGTCTTCAGGTCAATGCCATCGCGCTGCCAAGTGTTGCCCCATGCATTGCGAATCACCAGCTCTTGCAGTGGGCGGGTAAAGTCAGTGGCACGGTTCATCGCACCTTGCACGTAGTCTGCGCCTAGTACCGCAGTGCGGGTGGCTAGGCCTTTGTCATAGATCTCTTGGCTTGTCAGTTTCGTCATAGTGTGTCCTGGTGAGTTTAAAGTTTTCAGCCCATAATCATCGCACCAAGATAGTTTAAATTTTGTGCTCCTTACATTTAAAAGTGCCCGCCATGACCACACCGCGCTACCCTTTTGCTGACCTGAACGCTTTACCGGACGACATCAAAGCGCGCATTCAAGAAGTGCAAGACAAAGCGGGCTTTATACCCAATGTGTTTTTAGGCTTTGCACGCCGCCCGGCCGAGTGGCGCGCCTTCTTTGCTTACCATGACGCGCTAATGCTTAAAGACAGCGGTAACTTGAGCAAAGGCGACCGCGAAATGATCGTTACCACCACCAGCGCCGCGAACCACTGCCTGTACTGCGTGGTGGCGCACGGTGCAATTTTGCGCATCTACGAGAAAAAGCCTTTGGTGGCCGACCAAGTAGCGGTTAACTACCTAAAAGCCGACATCACGCCGCGCCAAAAAGCCATGCTCGACTTTGCCATGAAGGTGTGCCTAAATTCGGACAAAATCGTCGATGCTGATTTTTCTGCACTGCATGCGCATGGT